>NZ_JBFTPJ010000067.1:0-11544 GCF_056398445.1 Variovorax sp. 01T439_2 | reverse complement strand
AAACAGAAATGATGAGGCAAAAAAAGAGCGGCTCAGATCATCGGCAGGCTGGCGTGGTGGGCATCGGGGTCGTCGTCCTTCCTGGAGGCCGCGGCAGTTGCCGCCGGCGCCGCATCGCCGCGAACGAATTTCTGCACGCTGGCCCCGAGCGTCAGCACCTTGTCGAGCGTGCCGGGCGAGAGCCGCAGCATCTCGTCGGCCCAGGTGGCGAGCTTGCTCATGAGGTCCATGGTGGAGCGGATGCGGTCCTGCGCATCGGCGGGCTCCTTCTGGAAGTCGGGGCTGGAGACGATCTCGCGCAGCACGCGGATGGTCGGGTCGAACTCGCGCTCCTTGCGCTCGCGCACCACAGTGCGGAACAGTTCCCAGACGTCGACGCTGGTTTCGAAATAGTCGCGCCGGTCGCCCAGGATGTGCGTCACGCGCACAAGGTTCCAGGCCTGCAGTTCCTTCAGGCTGTTGCTCACGTTGGAGCGGGCCACGCCCAGCGTGTCGGAGAGCTCTTCCGCATGCATGGGCTTGCCGTGCGCGAACAGCAGCGCGTGGATCTGCGAGACCGTGCGGTTGACGCCCCACATGGAGCCCATTTCTCCCCAGTGGAGAACGAACTTGCGTTGGATGTCGGTGAGTTCCATGCCTCGGAGTCTAGGATTTTAGAAATTTCTGTCAATAGAGAAATTAAAAATCAGCTTGCAGGCGGAAAAGCTTTGGAATACTGTGTAAACATACAGTATTCGAGAGAAAGGACCTGCCATGCCGGCCGCCCGGATTCCCATCCATGCCATCAAGGGCCGCGGCGCGGCCACGCACCTCGCGCACCGCTTTTCGCGCGACGAGCGCAATGCCTTCGACGACGGCTGGGGCACGCTCGAAGAAGGCGCGGCCGAAGCCGACGACCTGCCGCCGCTCGCCACCGAAGTGCGCTTCGAGGACGTGAAGTCGGTGCTCAACGAAAACGACTCGCCCGATATTTCGTTCGACCGCTCGCTCAACCCCTACCGCGGCTGCGAGCACGGCTGCATCTACTGCTTTGCACGGCCCACGCACAGCTACCTCAACCTCTCGCCGGGGCTCGACTTCGAGACCAAACTCATCGCCAAGCGCAACATCGTCGAGGTGCTGCGTGCCGAACTCGGCCGCAGGAGCTACCGGCCCAGCCACATCGCGATCGGCACCGCCACCGATTGCTACCAGCCCATCGAACGCGAACTGCGGCTCACCCGTTCGGTGATCGAGTTGCTGAAGGAAACGCGGCATCCGTTTGCGCTGGTCACGAAATCGAGCGCGGTGGAGCGCGACCTCGACCTGATCGCGCCCATGGCCGCCGAGCACCTGGCCGCGGTGTACATCACCGTGACCACGCTCGACGGCGAGCTGGCCCGCAAGCTGGAGCCGCGCGCCGCCGCGCCGCACCGGCGGCTGCGCACCATACGCACCCTGGCCGAGGCGGGCGTGCCGGTGGGTGTGAGCGTGGCGCCGCAGATTCCCTTCGTCAACGAAGACATGGAACAGGTGCTCGAAGCCGCCTGGGCCGCCGGTGCGCGCAACGCCTTCTACACGGTGATCCGGCTGCCCTGGGAGGTGGCGCCGCTCTTCAAGCAATGGCTCGAGCTGCACTACCCGCAGCGCGCGGACCGCATCATGGCGCGCATCCACGAGATGCGCGGCGGCAAGGACTACGACGCCGACTTCGCCACGCGCATGAAGGGCTCCGGCCTCTGGGCCGACCTGATCCGCCAGCGCTTCGAGAAGGCGGCGAACCGCATCGGCTTCAACCGCGAGCGCATTGCGCTCGACCTCGGCGCGTTCCGGCCGCCTGGCGCAGCGGGGCAGGGCAGCCTGTTCTAGGATGGGCCGCGGCGGTGGCGCCTGTCCCGACGGAAGGTGGATTCAAGTCCCGCCGATGCGCGGAGAAATACCCCCGCGGTTTCACCAGGAAGGGTATGTATGAACGGGCCGTCGCTGGTCGTGATGGGTGTTTCGGGCTGCAGCAAATCGAGCCTCGGCGCCGCGCTGCGCGACCGAGCCGCTGGAGTCACCGGTCGGGCAAGTGAAGGCCTGGTTGCCGGCGGCCTGATTTGCAAGGGGGTCAGCCGATGACTTCCGGCCAGTTGGTATGGAAGAACTCGCCGGCCGGCTTGTCCACGCGCTCGTAGGTGTGGGCCCCGAAGAAGTCCCGCTGCGCCTGGAGCAGGTTCGCGGGCAGCCGCTCGGTGCGGTAGCTGTCGTAGTAGGCGAGCGAGGCGCTGAACGCCGGCACCGGAATGCCGTTGCCCACCGCCAGCGCCACCACCTCGCGCCAGTTCTGCTGCGTGCGGTTGAGCAGGTCCTTGAAGAAGGGGTCGAGCATCAGGTTGCCCAGTGACGGGTCGGCGCGGTAGGCGTCGGTGATGCGGTTCAGGAAGCGCGCGCGGATGATGCAGCCGCCGCGCCAGATGGCCGCGATGCGGCCGAGGTCGAGCTTCCACTCCTTCTTCTCGCCCATGGTCTGGATCAGGTCGAAGCCCTGCGTGTAGCTGACCACCTTCGAGGCATAGAGCGCATCGTGCACCTTGGCCACCAGCGCCTTCTTGCCGAGCGAGAGTTCGGCCTTCGGCCCCTGCAGCAGCTTGCTGGCCGCCACGCGCGCTGTCTTCTGCGACGACAGCACGCGCGCCTCCACGGCGGCGTTGATGGTGCTGATGACCACCGCGTTTTCGGCCGCGTTGACCAGCGTCCACTGCCCCGTGCCCTTCTGGCCGGCCTTGTCGAGAATGAGTTCGACGATCGGCTGGCCGGTTTCCGGGTCCTTCTGCTCGAGCGCCTTGGCGGTGATCTGGATCAGGTAGCTCTGCAGCTCGCCCTCGTTCCATTCGTTGAAGACCGCGGCCATCTCGTCGGTGCTGAAGCCGGCCGCCTTGAACAGGCTGTAGGCCTCGCAGATCAGCTGCATGTCGCCGTACTCGATGCCGTTGTGCACCATCTTCACGTAGTGGCCCGCGCCGCCCGGGCCGATGTGGATCACGCAGGGCTCGCCGTCCACCTTGGCCGCGATGCTCTCGAAGATCGGCTTCATCACTTCCCAGGTGGAAAGCGGTCCGCCCGGCATGATCGACGGACCCTTGCGCGCGCCTTCCTCGCCGCCCGAGACGCCGGCGCCGATGAAGCGCAGGCCCTTGGTGGCAAGGTACGCGTCGCGGCGCTCGGTGTCGGTGTAGAGGCTGTTGCCGCCGTCGATCACGATGTCGTCCTTGTCGAGCAGCGGGATCAGCTGCTCGATGACCTGGTCGACCGGTGCGCCGGCCTTCACCATGATCTGGATCTTGCGCGGCCGTGCCAGGCTCTGCACGAACTCTTCCAGCGTCCTCGCGCCGACCAGCTTCTTGCCGGGGTTGGCGGCCACGAAGGCCTCGGTGGTGGCTTCGGTGCGGTTGTACACGCTGACCTGGAAGCCGCGGCTTTCCACGTTCAGCACCAGGTTCTGGCCCATCACGGCCAGGCCGATCAATCCGAAATCGCTCTTGTTGTTGCTCATGGCCCTTCTTTCGTCTGCGGTGGATGTGACGGGCATTGTGCCGGGGGCGCCGGGGCGCTGCCGTGGGAGGGCGTCTATACCCGCTTGGCAAGCGCGCGCGGCTTGGGTATGTTGGCGCGATGAACGCAAATGCCTCGCCCGCGGTCCACACCTGGTCCACTGACGCCGTGCCGCCGGCGCAGCGGCTGGACTACTGGATCGGCGCGGTGTGCGAAGGCTTTCTCGAAATGGACGTGACCAGCTCCCTGGCCGGCAGCTTTGGCGCCACGCTCGAATCCGCACCGCTGGGCGCCATCGGCGTGAACCGGGTCCGCGGCAGCGCGCAGGACGTGTACCGCAGGCGCCGGGCCATTGCCCAGAGCCGCAGCAACTACTACTACCTGCTGTGCAAGACCGATTCGCCCTGGGTCGCCGTGCAGGACGGCCGCTCGGCGCGCATGCTGCCGGGCGATCTGGTGCTGGTCGATTCGCGGCGCTGCTATGAACTTCGCCTGCTCCAGTCCGCCGATACGCTGTCGCTCGAACTGCCGACCGCGTGGGTCGAGTCGTGGCTCCCCGATGCCGGCGGGCAGGTGGCGCRGCGCATCGACGGGCAGTCCGGCTGGGGCCGTGTGCTGAGCGGCTTTGCCCAGCAGCTTTCTCCGCAGGGCGCTTTGAAGCCGCCGCTGCCCGCGGCCTTGCTGACCGATCACCTTGGCGGGTTGCTCGCACTTGCCGCCGGCACGGCATGCGATGCGGGCGGGTCGGCCGCGCCCAGCGAAAGCGCCCGTGCCGCGCTGCGCCGCCGCGTGCTCGACGCCACGCGCGAACGCCATGCCGAGCCGGGCCTGACGGCTGCCGGCGTGGCGCGCGGACTGGGCATCTCGGAGCGCAGCCTGCACCGCTGCCTGTGCGAAGGGTCGACCACCTTCGCCGCCGCGCTGACCGGCTTTCGCATGCAGGTGGCGCGGCGGATGCTCGGCGATGCGCGCTTCGATCGCCTGAGCATTGCGGAAATCGGCTTGCGCGTCGGGCTCGCCGATGCGTCCCACTTCGTTCGCCAATTCAGCCGGCATCTCGGCATGACGCCGGGTGCCTGGCGGCGCCAGCGCTGAGGCAAAAGCAAGGCAGCGCAGGCGCAAATCGGCCATGGGCCTGGCAGCCAGCGGCCATTCGCGCCGCCCCGTGTTTCCTAAAGTCGTCCCAATTCAACGACGACGAAGGAGACACCCATGTCCGACACCTATGTCCTGATCCACGGCGCCTGGCACACCGGCGCCGAGATGGAGGCCGTGGCCGCCGGCCTGCGCGAGCCCGGCCACCACGTGCATTGCCCCACGCTCGCGGGCAACCGCCCCGGCGACGACCGCTCGCGCACCAGCCTCGTCGATGCGATCGACTCGGCCGTTCGCTTCATCGAGGAGCACGACCTGGTGGACGTTCGCCTGGTGGGCCACAGCTACGGCGGCATGGTGATCTCGGGCGTGGCGGACCGCATCGCGCAGCGGCTGCGGCGCCTGGTCTACGTCAACGCCTTCGTGCCGCTCGATGGCGAATCGCTCAACGACATGGTGCCCCCGCACTACGTCGCAATGTTCGACGCCGTGGCCGCGGCCAATGGCAATGCGGTGAGCCTGCCGTTCGAGATCTGGCGCGAAGCCTTCATCAACGACGCAGACCTGCCGCTCGCGCAGGCCAGCTACGAGCGGCTGAACCCGCATCCCTACCGCACCTTCACCGACAAGATCCGGCTGCGCGAGCCGCTGGCGGCGCTGCAGATCGGCAAGTCATACCTCAACTGCCTGCAGGACACGGCCATGCCGCACGGCTTGCCGTGGCATCCGCGCCTGTCGGAGCGGCTCGGGTTGTTCAGGCTGGTGGAGTGCCCCGGCAGCCATGAGATGTTCTTCTCGAACCCGAAGCGCCTGGCGCAGGCGATCCTGGAGGCGGGGCGGGACTAGGGCTTGCCGAACAGCGCATCGAACACGCGGATCGATGCATAGGCGTCGTTGGCCGCATAGCGCATCTGCGCTTCGGTCAGCTGCCTGTTGGCCCAGTTCGAGGTGGTCGCCTTGCGCGACTTGACGAAGCGCTGGTTGAAGACCAGCGCCACGGCCGCCTTCACGCCGACCGACTTGCGGTAGCCGCGGTGGCGGAACTCGCTGTCGATGTCGAACACCGCCTTCGGCTCGATGTTGAGGCGGTTGCGTATCAGCGTGAGATCGGTCGAAAGGCCGAAGCCGACCTTGCGCAGTTCGGTGGAAGCAATCAGCGTTGCGACCACCGGATTGCATTCGGTGCGGTGCAGCTGGAACAGCCAGGCCGTTTCGCGCGTGGCGAACTGCACCACGTGCGGGCCGCCCGAGACCTCGTTCTTCGCAAAGGTGGGCTTGGATTCGGTGTCGAAGCCGGCCACGCCGGCGGCCAGCAATTCGGCGGCGGCATGTTCGGCGTCCTGCAGCKTGGAGACGACCACGATATCTTTCAGGCCCAGGCCCTCGAAGGGTTCGAGCAGCGCGATCTGCTCGCGTTCGGGGAGGGGCGGCAATGCGGGAGGGTTGTCGCTCACGAGGAGGCTGCTTTCTTTTTCTTCTTCACCGGGGCTTTCCTGGCGGTTTTCTTCTTCGGCGGCTGGCCCGAACGCAGGGCTGCCTCGTAGGCACGGCGGCCCCAGAGCGCGGCTTCCTCGCGGTCTTCGAAAAGATCGGCCGGCGCGAGCCGGTACGACATCGGCATGGCCTTGCCTTCGCGCACATAGGTGAAGGGCGGCAGGTTCAGCTTGTCGAAATGCTCGGCGCTGCCGGCATCGGACTTGAGGTAGAGCGTGTCCTTGGCAACGAGCGCGATCATGCGGCCCTCATGCCACACGCCGTGGCCGCCGAACATGCGGCGGGTTTCGATGCGGCCGAGGCGCTCGAAGACTTCGTGCAGGCTTTGTACGAATTCGCTCATCGGGCAGGCTTTGCGCGGTTCATGCGGTGATCTCGATGCGGTTGCCGTCGGGGTCGAGCACCACGCTCTCGTAGTAGCCGTCGCCAGTGCGGCGCGGGCCGTCGAGCAGCGGGTAGCCGTCCGACTTGAGCCGCTGCGTCAGTGCGTCGACGGCAGCCTCCGAACCCACGCTGATGGCCAGGTGCGTCCAGCCCATGCGCTGGGCGCCGGGTTCGGCGGGCACCGGCGATAGCGTGCGGGTGGTCATGGCCTCGATGCGCGCGCCGTCGCCCAGGCTCAGGAAGCAAGAGGCAAAGCCCTTGGCCGGATTGGCATAGCCCGCCCCGGCCGTGGCGCCGAAGTAGTCGACGTAGAAGCGCTTGCAGCGTTCGAGATCGGTGGTCCAGAGGGCGATGTGATCGATGCGCATGGAGAAAGGGCAGGGGAAGAAGGCGCTCAGCCGATGCGACGCGGCTGCCGCGGCGGGCTCGCCGGATACCAATGGTAGGCGACCCGTTCGCGTCCGCTGGCCGGGTGCCGGTCGACCGCGCCGCGCACCAGGCCGTAGCGTTCGTAGAAGCGCTGCGCCGCGGTGTTGCTGGTGGCCACGTGAAGCTTCCAGCCGAGCGGCATGCGCACGCTGGCCTCGTCGAGCAGCGCTTGCCCCAGGCCCTGGTTGCGAAGATGCGGTTCGACGAACAGCTGCGCCACATATTCGCGCCGCACCAGCAGCACCATGAAGGCGAGCACCTGGCCTTCGCGCTCGGCCAGCACCACGTCCGCGGGCGGTACGAATTCGGTTTGCACGCGCCGCAGCCAATGCGTGATCGGCTCGATGACGGCGGCATTCCGGTTGGCCGCGATCCAGGCGCGGCGCCAGATGCCGGCCAGCGCCAGGCTCTCTTCGGCGGCGCCGTCGCGGGACCGCAACTGGAAGGCGGGAATCTGTGCTGCGGACATGCGCCCCATGATAAGCCGGCCGTGGGCCGCGGTCGATCAGCCGCGCAGCGTCTGCGCGTGGTGTGCGATGTGGTCCGCCATGAAGGTCTGGATGAAGTAGTAGCCGTGGTCGTAGCCCGCATGGCGGCGCAGAGTGAGCGGCTGGCCGGCGGCAAAGCAGGCGGCCTCGAAGGCTTCGGGGTTGAGCTGCTCGGCCAGGAATTTGTCGGCCAGTCCCTGGTCGACCAATATGCCTTGCGGATAGGGCGCGGCGGTCTGCGACTTCATGAGCGCGCTGGCGTCGTGCGCGAGCCATTGCGCACGGTCGCCGCCGGGCTCGCCCAGGTAGCCGCCGAACGCCTTCTGGCCCCACGGGCATTGCGTGGGCGCGCAGATGGGCGCAAAGGCCGACAGCGACTTGAAGCGCCCCGGATGCCGCAGCGCCAGCGTGAGCGCGCCGTGGCCGCCCATCGAATGGCCGAAGATGCCCAGGTGCTGGTCGTCGATGGCGAAATGCCGCCCCACCAGCGGCAGCAGTTCGTGCACGATCCAGCTTTCCATGCGCCAGTGGGTCGACCAGGGCGCTTCGGTGGCATCGAGGTAGAAGCCCGCGCCAACGCCGAAGTCCCAGTGGGCGGTGGCACCGGGCAGGTTTTCGGCGATGCTGCCGCGCGGGCTGGTGTCGGGCGCGATCAGCGCCAGGCCCAGGCTGGCGGCCATGCGCTGCGCGCCGGCCTTCACTGCAAAGGTCTCCTCGTTGCAGGTCAGCCCCGCAAGGTAGAGCAGGGCCGGCACGCGCTCCTGCGCAGCCTGCGGCGGCAGGTAGACCGAAAAGCGCATCGGCAGGCCGATCTCGTGCGAGGCATGCTCGTGGAAGCTCTGCACGCCGCCGAAGGCATGGTGCTCGGAAAGGGTCTTGAGGGAGTCGGTCATCAGAGGGTGTTGTGGTGCCGCAAGGCGGGCACGAGTTCGAGCACGGCGTCGGCAAAGATGCGCGGCGCCTCCTGCGGCAGGTTGTGGCCTGCGCCGGGCACCAGGCGGTGCGAACGCGGGCCGCTGAAGCGCTGCGCATGGGCCGAGGCATCGGCGGGCGGCCGCACGCCGTCGTCGATGCCGTCGAAGGTGATGGTGGGCACGGTGATCGCGGGCTGCGCGGCCAGGCGGCGTTCGATGTCCGCATAGGCCGGGTCGCCCGCCACCAGGCCGAAGCGGTGCCGGTACGAGTGGATCACCACCTCGACGAAATCAGGATGGTCGAAGGCCGCGGCGCTGCGCTCGAAGGTGGCGTCGTCGAACTTCCAGGTCGGCGACCAGAGCCGCCACAGCAGCCGCGTGAGGGCCCTGCGGTCCTTCGCGAGGCCGGCGCGGCCGCGCTCGCTGTGGAAGTAGTACTGGTACCAGAGGCTGTGCTCGTTCTCGGGCGTGTCCGGCTCCATCGCCTTGGCGATGTTCTGGATGTTGTAGCTGTTGAGCGAGACCAGGCCCGCGCAGCGCCCGGGCCACAGCGCCGCCACCACGCAGGCGGCGCGGCCGCCCCAGTCGTAGCCGGCGAGCACCGCGCGTTCGATCTTCAGTGCGTCGAGCAGCGCGAGCAAATCGGCGCCGAAGGCCGCCTGTTCGCCCGAGCGCGGCGTGGCATCGCGCAGGAAGCGCGTGGCACCGTAGCCGCGCATGTACGGGACGATCACGCGGCAGCCTTGCCCGGCGAGCATCGGCGCGACTTCCGCATAGGTGTGGATGTCGTACGGAAAGCCGTGCATCAGCAGCACGGGCGCGCCGTCCGAGGGCCCCGTTTCGTAGTAGGCGATCTCGAGAACGCCCGCTTCGATCCTGCGCAGGGGCTCCATGCGGTTCATGGCGGGCGCTCTCCTCGGGCTCAGTAAAGCACCACGCCGCGGATCGACTCGCCGCGCTTCATGAGGTCGAAGCCCTTGTTGATGTCTTCCAGCGGCATGGTGTGGGTGATCAGGTCGTCGATGTTGATCTTGCCTTCCATGTACCAGTCGACGATCTTGGGCACATCGGTGCGCCCGCGCGCGCCGCCGAAGGCCGAGCCTTCCCACTTGCGGCCCGTGACCAGCTGGAACGGCCGCGTGCTGATCTCCGCGCCGGCCTCGGCCACGCCGATGATGATGCTGCGGCCCCAGCCCTTGTGGGTGCATTCGAGCGCCTGGCGCATCACCTTGGTGTTGCCGATGCACTCGAAGCTGTAGTCGGCGCCGCCGTCGGTCAGCTGCACGATCGCGTCGACGATGTTCTCGTGCTCCTTCGGGTTGAGGAAATGCGTCATGCCGAACTTGCGCGCCATCGCCTCGCGCTCGGGGTTCAGGTCGACGCCGATGATCTTGTCGGCGCCCACCATCTTGGCGCCCTGGATCACGTTCAGGCCGATACCGCCCAGGCCGAACACCACCACGTTGGCGCCGGCTTCCACCTTGGCCGTGAAGATCACCGCGCCGATGCCGGTGGTCACGCCGCAGCCGATGTAGCAGACCTTGTCGAAGGGCGCGTCCTCGCGGATCTTGGCCAGCGAGATCTCGGGGGCGACCGTGTAGTTGCTGAAGGTGCTGGTGCCCATGTAGTGGAAGATGGGCTTGCCGCCCATGCTGAAGCGGCTGGTGGCATCGGGCATCAGGCCCTTGCCCTGCGTGCCGCGGATCAGCTGGCACAGGTTGGTCTTGCGCGACAGGCAGAACTTGCACTGGCGGCATTCGGGCGTGTAGAGCGGRATSACGTGGTCGCCCTTCTTCAGCGTGGTGACGCCGGGGCCCACGTCGACCACGATGCCCGCGCCCTCATGGCCGAGGATGGCCGGGAAGATGCCTTCGGGGTCGGCGCCCGAGAGCGTGTAGTAGTCGGTGTGGCAGATGCCGGTGGCCTTGATCTCGACCAGCACCTCGCCGAATTTCGGCCCTTCGAGGTCGACGGTTTCGATGGTGAGCGGGGCTCCGGATTTCCAGGCGACGGCAGCTTTGGTTTTCATGGCGCTTCAGGGCAAAGGAAGGAAGGATAGCGAGGCTGGCGTTCAGGCCGCCCCGGCGGCAAAGATACCCGACATTCCGATGAAGCCGGGCAGGTGGCGGAAGTTCCAGATCCAGTGTCGCAGGGCCGGATACCCGTCCAGCGAAATGCCGCCTTCGCCGGCAAGGGCCGCATAGGGAAAGCAGGCCAGGTCGGCCACGGTCGCATGCGGGCCGGCCAGCCACTGGCGGCCCTCGCTGGCGCGCTCGGCCAAATGGTCGTCCAGCAGGCGGAAGGCCGCATGCGCGCCGCGCCGGCAGGCCTCGATGTCGATGTTCTCGTAGCCGAAGGCGTCGTGCAGCCGCGCGGCCGAGGCGGTGCGGGTGAGCTCGTCGGCCATGGCAAACCACATCGCGGCCTGGCCGCGCAGCTGCGGATCGGCGGGGTACCAGCGGCCCTCGGCGTCGTGCTTGCTCGCGAGATAGACGAGGATGGCCTGCGCGTCGCGCAGCAAGAAGCCGTCGTCGTCGATCACCGGAAGCTGGCCCAGCGGATCGACCTCTGCCAGGAACGCGGCCGACCGGTGCTCGCGGCCCGGATGGAAGTCGACCGGCACGCGCTGGTAGTCGAGGCCGAGCCAGGCAAGCATCTGCCGCACCTTGAAGCAGTTGCCCGACAGGGCGTAGTCGTAGAGCCGGATCATGCCGCCTGCCTCACGCCAAAGCGCATGCCGCGCTCGCGCAGCCAGCGCCGGTAGGTGACGGAGGAGGTGTCGCCTCGCGTCGGCGTTTCGGCGCGGCCTTCGAGCGGCATGCGCTTGAAGGCGTGGTTCTCCAGGATCGGCTTGTCCTGCCCGAAGATCGTCTGCTGGAACGCGATGAGCTCGGCATCGGTGGAGCTGTCGTCGTAGCAGGCCAAGAGCGTATGGGCGATCACGTGCTCGTCGTCCAGCGGCTGCAGGAACAGGCCGATGGCATCGAGCTCGCCGTCGCGCGAGCTCGACTTGTAGAGCATGGCCGAGAGCGGCTGCATCACCCGGTACTTGTAGAGCACTTCGCTGCCGCTGCCGTGGGCGGCCGAGGCGCGGGGCTGCCAGAAGCGGCAGTCGGTGGCCCAGATCTCGTGCGTGGCGGGATCGACCTGCACCTGGTACTTGGCCACTTCGGTGTGCGGCACCTGGCCCAGGAAGCCGGCATGCACGAAGGGGAAGTGCGCCATGT
>NZ_JBFTPJ010000066.1:0-11565 GCF_056398445.1 Variovorax sp. 01T439_2 | reverse complement strand
GCCTGATGCTGCATTCGCCGGGCGCCGCGCCGCCCGGGCTCGCGCGCCTGCCGGTGGAGGAGGAAGCGCTGGTGCTGGCGCTGCCGTCGCAGCACCGGCTCGCGCGTGCGCGGCCCGTGCCGCTGGCCGAGGCGCTGGCCGAGCCGCTCGTGATCTTTCCGCGCCGCATCGTGCCGTCGCTGCACGATGCGGTCTTCGACCTCTATCACGCGGCGGGGCGCACGCCGCAGGTGGCGCAGGAGGCGATCCAGATGCAGACCATCGTCAACCTCGTCTCCGGCGGCATCGGCGTGGCCTGGGTGCCGCACAGCGTGATGCAGTTCCGGCGCGCCGGGGTGGTCTATCGGCAGGCCGGCGAGTTCAAGGGCACGGGCCGGCGCCGCGTGGCGCTGCCAGCCTGCGAAACCAGCCTCGTGTGGCCCGCGCAGGCCGCGCATCCGGCGCTCGCGCGCTTCGTGGAATTCGTGCGCGAGCGCACGGGGCGGGCAACGTAGGGCCGCCTACCTGCGCGGCGTTCGTGGGCCGGCCGGCCGCGGTGCTGCGGGCGTATCGAGCGAGGCGGCGAGCAGCGTCTCGAGCCAGCCCGCGAAGGCTTGCATGCGGCGCGAGAGATTGCGCCGGTGCGGATAGACCAGGTGCACCGGCAGCGGCTGGGCGCGTGCCTCGGGCAGCACCTCGGCCAGCTCGCCGGCCGCGAGGTGTTCGCGCACGTCGTAGGCCGGGATCTGGATCAGCCCGAGGCCTGCCAGCGCGCAGGCGATGTAGGTCTCGGCGTTGTTTGCGCTGACCTGGCTGCGCATGCGCAGTGTCGCGGTCTCGCCGTCGCGCTGCCACTCCCAGGGCGCCGCGCGGCCGCTGGTCGGGGAGGCGTAGTTGACCGCGATGTGCTCCGGCAGGTCCGCCGGCGTGCGCGGCGTGCCATGGCGCGCCAGGTAGGCCGGGCTCGCGCAATTGATCAGCGTGAAATGCCCGAGCGGCCGCGCGACCAGGCTGCTGCTGGCCAACGGACCCACGCGCAACGCGCAATCGACACCTTCGAGCACCAGGTCCACCGCACGGTCGCTGGAGCCGAGCTCGAGCTCGATCGCCGGGTAGCGCTCGAAGAAATCCGGCAGCGCCGGCGCGATGAGCCGCCGCGCGATGCGGCTTGGCACATCGATCTTGAGCCGTCCGCTCACCTGGCTGCGCGAGGGCAGGAACTGCTGCTCGATGTCTTCCATGTCGGCCACGAGCGTGCGGGCGCGTTCCAGCAGCACCTCGCCGTCGGGCGTGAGGCCGACGCGCCGCGTGGTCCGGTGCAGCAGGCGCGAGCCCAGCTTCGCCTCGAGCTGCTGCACCGCCGTGGAAATGGTGGCGCGCGGCAGCGCGAGCCGATCGGCCGCACGCGTGAAGCTGCCGGTTTCGGCCACGCGCAGGAACACCTTGAGAAGGTCGATGCGGTCCATGCGTGCCAGTCGAATTGTTCGTGGTTCTACGAACAGTCTAGCGCCGGATTGTTGATTTATTCCGGAACTTGCCATCAATAGACTGAAGCTTCCCGATTCACATCAACGCTCTTCAGCAGGAGGCCATTCCATGTCTGCACGCACTCTCCAGAACAAGGTCGCCGTCATCGCCGGCGGCGGCAAGAACCTTGGCGCGCTCATCGGCCATCAACTGGTCGACGGCGGCGCCCGCGGCATCGCCATCCACTACAACAGCGATGCCTCGCGCAAGGAGGCCGAGAAGACCGCCGCCGAGCTCGAGGCCAAGGGCGCCGGCACGCTGCTGGTGCAGGGTGACCTTGCCGTGGTGGAGAACAACGTCCGGCTGTTCGACCAGGCCGTGAAGCACTTCGGGCAGGTCGACATCGCCATCAACACCGCGGGCGTGGTGATCAAGAAGCCGATCCTCGATGTCACCGAAGCCGACTACGACAAGAGCTTCGACGCCAACGCCAAGGCCGCGTTCTTCTTCATCCAGCAGGCCGGACGCACGCTGGCCGATGGCGGCAGCATCGTGTCGCTGGTGAGCTCGCTGCTGGCGGCCTACACGCCGTTCTACGCGATCTATCCGGCCTCGAAGGCGGCGGTGGAGCACTACACGCGCGCGGCCTCCAAGGAGTTCGGCGAGCGCGGCATCTCGGTCAACGCGATCGGCCCCGGACCGATGGACACGCCGTTCTTCTACGGCCAGGAAAGCAAGGAAGCCGTCGAATACCACAGCAGTGCGGCGGCGCTCAGCAAGTTCTCGAAGAAGGGCCTGACCGACATCGAGGACATCGCGCCCATCGTCCGCTTCCTGGTCACCGAAGGCTGGTGGATCACCGGCCAGACCATCTTTGCCAACGGTGGCTACACCACGCGCTGATCCAGCCGGATCGCGCTCGGGGCCGGCTGCTCGGCGGGGTTTCGGGCACTGACATCGCCCTGAACGCCCCCGTGCCGGCCGCGACATTCGGGCCGGGCACAATCCGCGGATGCTCATGTATCCGCAGATCAATCCTGTCGCCCTGCAACTCGGGCCCGTGGCCATCCACTGGTACGGCCTGACCTACCTGGCCGCGTTCGCGCTGTTCTATTTTCTCGGCACCCGCCGGCTGCACCACGAACCGTACCGCTCGCTGGTCGGGCAGGGCGCCTGGCAGCGCAAGGACATCGAGGACATCCTCTTCCTGGGCGTGATGGGCGTCATCGTGGGCGGGCGGCTTGGCTATTGCCTGTTCTACAAGCCCGAGTTCTATCTCTCGCATCCGCTCGAGATCCTCTACGTGTGGCAGGGCGGCATGAGCTTCCATGGCGGCCTGCTGGGCGTGATCGGCGCGATGGTCTGGTTCGCGCATTCGCGCGCGCGGCCGTTCTGGCAGGTGATGGATTTCGTCTCGCCCTGCGTGCCCACGGGCCTGGCGGCGGGGCGCGTCGGCAACTTCATCAACGGCGAGCTCTGGGGCCGCTTCAGCAGCCCCGACCTGCCCTGGGGCATGGTGTTTCCGCAGAGCGGCTCGATGCTGCCGCGCCACCCCTCGCAGGTGTACCAGTTCCTGCTCGAGGGGCTTCTGCTGTTTGCCATCATGTGGCTGTACGCCCGCAAGGAACGCAAGCAGGGGCAGGTGGCCGCGGTGTTCCTGATCGGCTACGGCGTGCTGCGCTTCATTGCCGAGTATTTCCGCGAGCCCGACGATTTCCTGGGCCTGCGCGCGCTGAACCTGAGCCAGGGGCAGTGGCTCAGCGTGCCGATGGTGATCTTCGGCATCGGCCTGTGGACCTGGGCCGCGCAGCGCCGCCAGCCGGCGAGCGCCTGAGCATCGCGTCCTCAGGGTAAGCACGGGCCGCGCAGGGGATGCGCGGCCTTGCGGCTCCTTCGGGCGCGCCTCACAATTACGCGTAATTACAGAAAATTACGCGAGCCGGATTTCCTCCAACCGCCATGCGCCTGGTCCCCAACTCCCTGCACGACGAAGTCGCCGCCACGCTGCGCGAGCAGATCTTCGCGGGCGCGCTGGTGCCGGGCAGCTTCCTGGACGAGGCCGCGCTGTGCGAGCGGCTGTCGATCTCGCGCACGCCCTTGCGCGAGGCGCTCAAGGTGCTCACGGCCGAAGGCCTGCTGCGCCACGAGCCGCGGCGCGGCTGCTTCGTGCGCGAGGTGACGGAGCGCGATCTGGACGAGATATTTCCCGTCATCGCGCTGCTCGAAGGCCGCTGTGCCTACGAGGCAGCGCGCAACGCCAGCGATGCGGAACTCAGCGAGCTCGACGTGCTGCACGAACGGCTGGTGCGCCACGCCAAGGCCAAGCGCATCAACGACTACTACGCCACCAACCACCAGATCCACGAGGCCATCATCCAGCTGGCCGATAACAAGTGGCTGGCGCAGGTGATTGGCGATCTGCGCAAAATTCTCAAGCTGGCGCGGCTTCAGCAGCTGCATGCGCCGGGCCGGCTCGAGCAGAGCCTGTCGGAGCACCTGGCGGTGTTCGCGGCGCTCAAGGCGCGCGACAGCGAGGGCGCGGACGCGGCCATGCGCACGCACCTGACGCGCCAGCGCGAGGCGCTGCGCGCGGTGGCGCGGCAACAGAAATCCAGGGTGATGTCGTGAACCGCCTGAAAGAAGACGGCATTCCCGCAGCCCACAGCATTGGAGCTTGTCGATGAGTGCGACCGAGTGGTTCCAGGCGCGACTGCGCTCTGGCGAGAAGTCCGGCGAAAAGGCCGCAGCCAAGGTGCCCGTGGCATCCGACGGCGCGGCCCGCGGCGCACCCAGGACGGCCGCAAAACCCAGCATGCGATCGACCGCCGAGCGGCTGCAGGCCACGCTGCGCAAGGCCGACGAGGCCCTGTCGCCGCGCGCGCTGCGCCGCGTGCTCACGGCCCTACAGGCGGTGATCGATCCGCGCGTGAGCGAGGTCGAGGGCGGGCGCCGGGCCCATGCCATTGCACGCGAATATGCCGCCGCCACGCCCGAGGAGCGGCGCGACTACTGGGCGCTCATGAGCGAGCATTTCGCGGCCGATCCGCACAAGCTCAAGTCCGCGCGCGACCAGCACCAGGCCGCCGTGGGAACGCCCGACGAAGGACAGGCCGAACTGCGGCTGAGGCGCGCGCTGGTGTCGCCGCGCATGCGCCTCTTGCAGCGTTTTGCAGTCGAGCCCGAGGGCATGCGCTTCCTGGTCGACCTGCGCGCCGAGCTGCTGCCGTTCCTCAAGTCGGACAAGCGGCTGCTCGCGCTCGATGCCGAACTGGAGCACCTGTTCTCCACCTGGTTCGACGTCGCCTTCCTTGAACTGCGCCGGATCGATTGGCATTCGCCGGCGTCGCTGATCGAGAAGCTGATCCGCTACGAGGCCGTGCACGACATCAAGAGCTGGACCGACGTGAAGAACCGGCTCGACGACAGCGACCGCCGCTGCTACGGCTTCTTCCATCCGCGGCTGCCCAACGAGCCGCTGATCTTCGTCGAGGTGGCGCTGGTCGACCGCATCAGCGATGGCATCACGCCGCTGCTCGATGAGGCCGCCGTGCCGATCCAGCCGGCCAAGGCCACCACCGCCATCTTCTATTCGATCAGCAACACGCAGACCGGGCTGCGCGGCGTGAGCTTTGGCGATTCGCTCATCAAGCGCGTGGTCGAGACGCTGCAGGAAGAGCTGCCGCGCCTGAAGACCTTTGCCACGCTGTCGCCGATCCCGGGCTTTCGCAGCTGGCTCGCCCGGAATGCCGCCGAGCTGCTGCCGCGCCTGGATGAAAAGCGCGAGGCCGAGCTCGGCCGCCTCGTCGGATCGCTGCCGCCGACCGCCGAGCGGCTGCTTGCCGCGGTGGAGGCGCCGGCCACGCTCGATGCCAAGTCGCCGCTGCGCCAGTGGCTCTTGCAGGCCGCGGCCGAATACCTGGGCCGCACGCTGGTCGACGGCACGCCGGCCGATCCGGTGGCGCGTTTTCACCTGGGCAACGGCGCGCGCGTGGAGCGCCTCAACTGGGCCGGCGATCCTTCGCCCAAGGGGCTGAAGCAGTCCTACGGCCTGATGGTCAATTACCTCTACGATCTCAAGCGCCTCGACAAGCATCGGGCATGGATCGCCGAGGGCAAGGTGGCGGTTTCGGGGGATGTGGAAAGCCTGTTCTTCAAAAAAGGCTGAGTTCTGGAAAGAAGTCCGGCGCGTGCTGCGCCGGCCCGCATGGTGCGGCAATCTACAACGACAGGAGATGACAGATGACTCAGAGTTTTCAGCGACGCGAGGTGCTGCGCCTGGCCGCGGCCGGTGCCGCCGTTCTGTGCGGCGGGGCAGGGGCGCAGGGAGGTAATTGGCCGACGCGGCCGGTCAACATGGTGGTGCCGTTCCCGGCCGGCGGCGGCACCGACGCCTTCGCGCGCCCGCTCTCGGCCCAGTTCGCCAAGGTCACCGGCCAGACGCTGGTCATCGACAACCGCGGCGGCGCGGGCGGCACCGTGGGGGCCAGCATCGCCGCCAAGGCCCAGCCCGATGGCTACACGCTCTTCATGGGCGCGGTGCACCACGCAATTGCGCCGTCGATCTACCCCAAGCTCGACTACGACCTCGAGAAAGACTTCGTGCCGCTGATGCTGCTGGCCAACGTGCCGCAGGTGGTGGTGGTCAACCCGCGCCGCGTCACGGCCAATACGCTGCAGGAACTCGTGGCCGCCGCCAAGCGCAGCCCCGGCAAGCTCAACTACGGCTCGGCCGGCGCAGGCACCTCGCACCACCTGGCGGGCGAGCTGTTCAAGCTGCAGACCGGCACCTTCATCACGCACATTCCCTACCGCGGCGCGGGGCCGGCGCTGTCCGACCTGATCGCCGGCAACGTCGACCTGATGTTCGACGGCCTCGGCTCCTCGGCCCAGCACATCAAGGGCGGGCGCATCAAGGCGCTGATGGTTGCCGGCAGCAAGCGCAACCCGGCGTTCCCCGACGTGCCCTGCGCGGCCGAGGTCGGCCTGCCCGACTACACGGTCACCACCTGGTACGGCCTGTGGGCGCCCAAGGGCACGCCGGCCGAGCTGCAGGCACGCATCGTCGACAGCATGAAGAAGGCCCTTCAGAGCGACGAGCTCAAGGCCATCTGGGCCCAGAATGGCTCCGAGATCCCGAACCTTACCATGGCCTCGTACGGCGGCTTCGTGAATTCCGAGATCAAGCGCTGGGCCTCGGTGGTGAAGGCCTCGGGCGCCAAGCTCGAGTAGCGGGCGGCAGCCAGCCTCCACGTCACACCGAATATCCGAAGCACCTGCCCGATGAAGACGAAAGCCAATTCCAACCTGTTCGCCGCCCTGCGCGCGGCCTTTCCCGCCGAACTCGGCCGCACGGCCGTGGAAACCGACAACGGCCTGTTCTATTCGTGGCAGGACCTCGACCGCGCCAGCGCGATGATGGCCAACCTGTTCGGCGCGCTGGGGCTCGCGGAGGGCGCCCGCATCGCGGTGCAGGTCGAGAAATCGGTCGAGGCGATGATCCTCTACCTCGCCACGCTGCGCGCCGGCTACGTGTTCCTGCCGCTCAACACCGCCTACCAGAGCGCCGAGATCGAATACTTCATCGGCAACGCCGAGCCGGCCGTGGTGGTGTGCACCAGCCGCAATGCCGCGTGGGTCGGACCGATCGCGAGTGCGGCGGGCACCCGGCATGTGTTCACGCTGGACGACGACCGCACCGGCACGCTGCTGGAGCTTGCCGCGCAATGCAGCGACCGGCATGAAGCGGCGCGCAAGAACGCAGGCGACCTGGCCGCCATCCTCTACACCAGCGGCACCACCGGCCGCAGCAAGGGCGCGATGCTCACGCATGGCAACCTGCTGTCGAACGCCGAGGTGCTCAAGGACTACTGGGGCTGGACGGAGGGCGACGTGCTGATCCACGCGCTGCCGATCTTCCATGTGCACGGCCTCTTCGTTGCGCTCCACGGTGCGCTGCTCAACGGCAGCAAGATGATCTGGTTCTCCAGGTTCGACCCGAAGCGCGTGGTCGAGAAGCTGCCCGAGGCCACCGTGTTCATGGGCGTACCCACGCTCTATGTGCGCCTGCTGGCCGAGCCCGGCCTCACGCGCGAGGCGGTGCGCGGCATGCGGCTGTTCATTGCCGGTTCCGCGCCGCTGCTCATCGAGACCTTCGACGAATGGCGCGAGCGCACCGGCCACACCATCCTGGAGCGCTACGGCATGAGCGAAACCGTCATGCTCACCTCCAACCCCTACAACCCTGCCCAGGGCGAGCGCCGCGGCGGCACCGTCGGCTTTGCGCTGCCGGGCGTGCGGCTGCGCGTGCGCGACGACGCCGGCCGCGACTGCACCACTGACGAGATCGGCAACATCCAGGTCAGCGGCCCGAACGTGTTCGCGGGCTACTGGCGCATGCCGGAGAAGACGAAGGAAGAATTCACCGCCGATGGTTTCTTCAAGACCGGCGACGTCGGCAAGATCGACGGCCGCGGCTACGTCACCATCGTCGGACGCAGCAAGGACCTGATCATCAGCGGCGGCTACAACGTCTATCCCGCCGAGATCGAGGGCTACATCAACGAGCTGCCGGGCGTGGCCGAAAGCGCGGTAGTCGGCGTGCCGCACCCCGACTTCGGCGAGGTGGGCGTGGCCATCGTCATTGCCAAGGGCAATGGGGCGCTCGACCCCGATGCCATCGTGGCGGAGCTCAAGTCGAAGCTCGCGAACTTCAAGATTCCCAAGCGCTGCTTCGTCGTGCCCGAGCTGCCGCGCAACACCATGGGCAAGGTGCAGAAGGCGCTGCTGCGGGAGCAGCACAAGGGGTTGTTCGGCTAGGCCTCGCGATCCTCGCCCCCCGGAGCGAGGGGCCCGCTACACCTCGCCCAGCCCGTTCATGAGCCCGCTGCCCGCATGGCAGTTGATGTATTCGTAGCTCTGTTCGTCGGCCTTCAGCACCGACACCTCGTGGTACACGCGCAGCTGCAGCTGGAAGTTCAGTGCCTGCACGTAGCGCATGAAGCTGCCGAAGATCGCGACGTGCGTGGGATGCGATTCGGCCCAGCGCTCCATGTCGGCGAGCGAGTGCCAGAAGCTCAGGCCGAAGGATTTCTCCAGCGGCGCCCCCTTGGCATCGAGGTGCTGCATGTAGCGGTTGCTGTAGCAGCCGATGCGAAGGCCCTGGTCGCGCAGGAAGTCCATGCCTTCGCGCAGCACGGGTTCCATCTCGCCGAGGTAGAGCGTGCGTTCCTGTCCCGTGGTGTCGGCCCATTCCTGGCCGGAGCGGATCATGGCGATGTTCTCGTGGCCTGCGATGCGCACGCGCTGGCCGGGTGCCGGCGCGCCGGCGTTGACGGCGCGCGTGCCCGAGGGCGCCATGGCGTCGGTCTGCGACAGCGGAATGCGGTCGCGCATCGAACCCCAGTAGCCGTGCTCCTGCAGTTCGCCGCTCACGCCGCCCATCACCACGCCCACGCCTTCGAGGCGGTCGGGCGTGTTGAACATGGTCTCGAAGTGCTCGGCGCGCGGCGCAACGATTTCGCGGAAGTAGCCGAGGCCGTCCGCCAGCCGCTCGTCGGAGCGCCACCAGGCATCGACCTCGGGCGCCGCGCACCAGCGCGCATGGGCCGCAGGGTCGCTCCAGTAGGCGATGGCGACCATGTTGTCGCAGCCGGCGGCGTCGACATGGTGCGCGAAGTCGTGGTGGCCGGGCCCGTCGGGCAGCGCAAAGCCGGCGGCGATCTTCATCAGCGCCGCGCATGCGCGGCCCTGCATCCCGGCGCCGCGCGACTGCACGCCGAAATAACCCATCACGACCTGCCGGACCGCGCCCGGCGCGCGCGCCGACCATGCGGGGTAGGGTGGCGCGTAGTCGTCCTCCACGCGGCGATGGCGCGTGCGAGGGCACTTCAGGTGCTCGGCAATGGCGGATTCCATGGCGTGGCTCCGGTGCTTCAGGCCGCCAGCGGCTGTTGGCGCGCGTCTGCCGCTGCCGGCTCGGGTGGGGCGACGATGGCCTCGAAGGCACCGCGCTCGACCTCGGGCGCACGCTGCAGCACCACGGGTTCGCGGCGCGTCTTGTTGAACAGCAACTGCGTGACGTCGGGCCGCGAGTAATGGCCGCTCGGGTCGGCGGCCGCCTTGGAGAGCGCGATCATTCCCAGGTCGATGTCGGCGATCACGAGGCCCTCCTGGTCTTCGGCCAGCGGCGTGCCCAGCGGCGAACCGTCGGGCGCATAGATGCGTGCAAAGCCGCCGCCCACGCGCAGCATCTGCTGCTTGCCGGCGTCGGTGCACATCAGCTCGCTCATCGCCTGGGAAACCGTGGCGCACGGTGCAATCACGAAGCACTGGCCCTCGGCCGCGTACACCTGGCTCGCGGCGTTGTTGAGTTCGGGGCCGAGCGCATAGGCCGCGCCGCGGTAGAGCGAAAAGCTCGGCCAGGCGCCGCAGTGGATCTGCTCGTTCTGCGCATACATCGCGTACTTGCTGAGCGGCTGAAGATGCTCCCAGCACGAGAGCGATCCGATGTTACCGATGGGCGTTTCGACCACGGCCAGGTCCGAGCCGTCGCCCTCGCCGAACACGGTGCGCTCCACATGCGTGGGCTTGAGCTTGCGGCGCGTCTGCACCGTGAGGCCCTGGTCGTCGATCAGCGCCTGCGCAATGTAGAGGCTGCCCGCAGCCTTTTCGCTGTATCCGAGCGAAACCCAGATCTTGTGCTTGCGCGCGGCCTCCCGGACGCGGTCGAATTCGGCCGAGCCCACGACCAGCGCGTTGTCGTGGTAACGCTGCACGAACTGCATGCCCCAGGCCGGCGAGTCGAGCCAGATCCACCACGGGTAGCCGGGCATCCAGGTCTCGGGAAAAGCGATGAGCTTCACGCCCTGGCCGGCGGCCTGGGCCATGAGGTCGATGGTCTTGTCGATGGTGCCGTCGAGATCGAGGAACACGGGCGCTGCCTGCACGGCGGCAACGCGGAGCTTGGGGTGAACGGTGGCGGGCATGGCGGCGGGTCTCCGGAAGCAGGGGTTGAAAGAAACAACTTCGCACACCTCGCACCGGGTTTGCGTGGTGGCATGCGGGTTGCTTCAAGCGTAGATTCGCCGCCGCGAAACGCCTTGACCCGAACTTGCGGCGTTCTTGTTCCAGCGTTGCATGCCGACTTCCGAAGGAACCCCGATGACCCCGTTGCTCAGCACCGATGCCGTTCCGCGCGGCCAGCGGCTCGCCTACTGGACCGACATGATCTGCAACGTCTACGTGCAGCTCGGATGCGATCCGGTGCGCGAAGGCGATAGCGGCAATTTCGAAGGCAGCATCCGCCAGCACACGCTGCCGAGCCTGGACGTGTCGGTGGTCAGGTCGGGGCCCCAGAAGGTGATGCGCACGCCGGGCCACATCTCGCGCTCGGGCGACGACTGCTTTCTGGTCAGCATCCAGGCGCGCGGCCAGGGCGTGGTGCGGCAGGATGGGCGCGACGCCGTGCTGGCGGCGGGCGACTTCGCGCTGTACGACAGCACGCGGCCCTACCAGCTGCTGTTCGACGACAGCTTCGAGCAGATCGTGCTCAAGCTGCCGGGCGAGCGCCTGCGCAGCGAGCTGCACGACACCGAAGCGCTGACGGCCACCACCGTGTCGGGACGCGAGGGTGCGGGGCACCTGCTGCTGGGCATGATCCGCACGCTGCGCGAGGACATCGACACCTTGCAGCCCGCGTCGGCCCTGGCGGTGGCCAACGGCGTGCAGAGCATTCTCGTGGCCGGGCTGCAGACGCTGCCCGCGGCGCGCTCACCGGGCCTGAGCAGCCTCACGGCCTACCACCTGGCCCGCGTGAAGCGGCGCATCGACGAGCAGTTGGCGGATCCTTCGCTGTCGGTGGGAAGCCTCGCGGCGCAGTTGGGCGTTTCGGCGAGCCACATCCACCGCGTCTTCAAGAGCGAGCCGCTCACGCCTTCGCAGTACATCTGGGAGCGCCGGCTCGAAGCCTGCAGCCGCGACCTGCTCGAGGCGCGCCTGGCCGGCCGGCCCGTGGCCGAGATTGCCTACGGCCGCGGCTTCAACGACGCGGCGCATTTCAGCCGCGCGTTCCGCGAACGCTTCGGCTGCTCGCCGCGCGAATGGCGGCAGCAGCGCGTGCAA
>NZ_JBFTPJ010000065.1:0-14256 GCF_056398445.1 Variovorax sp. 01T439_2 | reverse complement strand
GTCGTACATGACCCCTTGCTCCCAAGGCGACAGATCCTCCCGCTGCCGATTCTCCCGATCCATCTGCGCGAACAGCTGGGCATCCGAAAGATCTTCGATCAGCGTCAGCACCGGAAGTCCGAGTTCGAGGCAGGCTCGGTGCCGCCGATGGCCGTAGACGATCTCATACTGTTGCGCAGGTGCTGCCGCCTCTGTTGCTCCGGGCAACACGGCTCGCGGAGACCCCACTGGAATCGGGCGGACCTTGATCGGCTGGACATTTCCTCCCGAGGAACGGATCTCCTCCTTCAGGGCCACGTACTCCTGTGACAAGAATGCGCTGGAGTGACGGTTCGCCCAGCTTGAAGCATGCACACAGGAGGCATCCAGGGTCCGAACAGGCAATGCGCCATTGAGCCTGTTGGCCGCCGCCACAAGCGCGTCACGTTCCTGCCGTGCTTGCTCGGGCAAGTCGAACATGTAGCGGACGATGCCGCTGCGCCCGCGCGACGTGGGAGGTTCCTCGTTCTCAGCACTTGCCAGTGCGGCAATCGCCGCTTCCGTCTTCTCCCAAGTCCGTTTGCGCATCTGTTTCCTTGCTTGTAGCGACGCGCCTCTGATCAGTGGCGTACCGGGCTTCTTGCGGCTCTCGTCTTGAAAAAATGCTAGCAAAKAAACATCCACGGTGTTCGTGAATTTCACTCCCGGCGGAACTGGGTACGAGCTGAAGCCCGCTCACGGCATTCACGAGGGGGCAATCATCGACGGGCCTGTCGAACACGCATTTTTGCGTCGATCAGCTATGCGATTTTCGCATATCCGATATTCGAATTCAGCCTCAGGGTCACAAGGAAGTGGCCCATGCAAAAAACAATCTACAGCCGGGAAAGTCGGCTCGTTCTCAAGCTGTTAAAAGAATTCAGAGTGGCGCGGGGTCTGACGCAGGCGGAACTCGCCAAGAGGACCAAGATGCTCCAGAGCGATGTTTCCAAGGTCGAAACAGGCATTCGGCGAGTCGACTTCGTCGAGCTTCGACATTGGCTGATCGCGTTGGACTTGGACTTGGCCACATTCGTGGCCGAGTTTGAAGCGCGGCTCCCTGAGGTCGCTTCGGTTCGAAAAAGCTAACCCCGCTTCAGAGCATCGGTGCTTGAGCCGCGAATGTGAATACTCCCGTGCCTCCCCTTTTGACCGGCAAAGTTATCCACATTCGCTGACCCAAAAATTTCCGAATCACACTAAAGTATAAAAATTCATCTTTCCGATGCTCATGAGCACCGGACATGGCGACCATGGGGCCGGATTGAGTGATCAGATGCGCTGGAATACGCAGCCCAGCGCTTCTCGGCGATGCGATGCAGCTCTTCCTGTGCTTCGACCTGCTCGACTGCGCGAGCGACGGCATCGACGATGAAAGCATGGGAAGTTTTGCCTGCCAGGTCCGCAGCCGCGGAGATGCGATCTTCGCGATCGTCATCCAGACGAATGGTGGTTGTCGGCATGGTCAGACCTCGTACGTACATTGCAGCACGGTTGTGCTGCAAACCCTGCCTGGCACTTTCCGGTTTCTTCGGCGTGGCGCAGCCGGACCCGCGGCTTGTCCGCAAGGCCTCCTGACCCGAAGTCCTTGCCGGAAGTTCATGCGCTCACTCGGCGCACACGCGTGCCAGGCCGCGGTCCAGCCCGATCGCGAACAGCGGCGACAGCCCATGCGCGTCGACGTGCCGCGCGGCCGCATGCGCCAACCGCTCGCGGCAATCCGGCCGCTCGCGCAGCGACCGGATCGCGGCAAGTTCGTCGATGAACCGGGGGCGGAGCCGATCGAGCGCCGGACGGAGCTCGTTCCTCAGGTCTGCGCGAGGTTCCGCCGGCGCTCCTCCCTCGCGCCGCCAGCTCGCCATGAGCGCGAACTGGACGAGCTTGCTCGCTTCGATCTGGTCGGTGAAGAACGCGGTCGCCAGTTCTCCTGGCAAACCGCGCGCGCCCGCCGCTTGCGCAGCCGCCGCAACGACTTCCTGCTCGCGCGGATCGCCCGGCGGGTCCGCGACCGGCTGGCGGCTGTCCCATTTGGTCAGCGCCACCTGCCGGGACAGATCGAGCCGCGTCGCGCTTAGCGCCACGAGGGTCGAGAAGCCCTCGGACCGATCGGGCCCGGGGGCGTCCGAAGCACAAGCAAGCGTGGCCAGCGTGACGGCCATCGCGCCGGCCGCTCGGAAACAACGAATCGGAACGCGCATGTGCATCGGGAACCTCCGGAAGTCCAGGGACGTGGTCCGGGCTGCCGCCACCGGATCGACGAGGCAAAGCCTAGTGCGGGGACGATCGCGCGTCGCCTGTCAACATGCACAGTTGCGCCCAACCCGCCGGTCGCAGGACGACGTCGAAACTTCGGAGGCAAAGTCCTTGTGCGGCTATGAGGGCAGCACGGGGGGCCCATCTGCGAAGGAGGTGTTGTGACGCGTGTCCCACGCGCGGATCACAGTCGGCCAGCAGGTTGACATGGTGGCCCCATGGCCTCTGCCATTTCTCGCACAGCCTGTGCGAGTTCTGACTGGCTGGCGGCCGCCAGCGCCCGGGATCCCCGGCGCTGCTGCTCACGGATGGCTTGCCCGATGTCCCAGTACAGGCCCACCAGTTCGCGGCCGACAGCCGCGCACCGTCGATGCGACGTTTCAAATCCGTAGCGAAGACCCAAATCGTAGCCTCGAGACGATCTGGCCGCGAAAGTGCCGGTCTGCGTGAATGCCGGGCTGCCCCCTGCCCAGCTCATAGCCGTTCTTTTCGCGCGCAAAAGTGCCGCCGCTCAGGCAAGCTGCGCACTGATGGAGGAAGCGGCATGCGCCAGAGTCGCCGGCAACCCGCCTGCAGTCTTGGCTTTTCCCTTAGCGCTTCGGCCACCGCACGCGCATACCACCGGCCATTCGAGCATCGCCGACAGGCATCTGTCGCGGCGCGGGCATGGGGAGATTCGGATTCAAACGCAAATCCGAACGGCAAGCCCGCTGTGGTCACGCTGGTCGTCGGCGGGCGCCGAGATTCAGCCCGAAGCGGGGCGCTTCCGATAGCTGGTTGGATGCTATTTCCCGTTTATCCCATATGCAGCTATCGTGACAGGTTGGACCGAAAGCTTGCGTGCCGGCCGACCACGGAGTCGGTACGGACACGCTGAAAAGTCCTTCCAACGCGCGGCCAATGCATCTCGACCTTCCAAGCGCCTGTGTGGCGCGCGGACCCGCGATGCAACGGAACCAGAACGCCTCAAGAAGATGCTGCCGGCAAAATGTGAGGAGCGCCGCCATGCACCGCGGCAGAGAAAGCACCGGCCGGCGCGGGCCGTTCATCGCGCGTGCGCGCGGCCCTCTTCCCAGGCTCGCGCCATCTGCTCCCATAGCGCCCTGGTGACACGCGCGTCGCCTCTGGCCTCGTCCAGGGTCTTGCCCATGGCAGCCGCTATCCGGTCAATCACTTCGACGGGCTGGGCGACACCACAGATGCGGCGGCCGAAATCCACCAGTTCTTCGGTTGTCGGATAGGCTTTCGTCTGGTGTTTACCCGCGAACAACTTGAGCGCAAGTGTCCGGTCTTCGAGCTCAGGGCCGCCCGGGGACTGGGTGTACCTGTAGATGGAGGTTGTCACCACATCGAACATGGGCGCCAACCACACGTCCTGGCGCGAGCGGTAGAGCAATCCGAAGTTCTTGAGGTGCGCATCGCCGTTGCGGACCATGATGGAGAAGGCCACCTGCTCGAAGAATCGATGCAGGTTGCTGCTGTGAAGCTGGAACTGGCGCAGCAACTCGGCGACACGCTGGTAGCTGCCATGGTATTTGCGGTCCGACAAGATGTCGCGCACCCGCAGCCCCGCCAGCGCCGCGATGTCTTCAAAGCCGAGCCGCTCGACCCGACCATCGTCATGGACGACCAGGTCAAAGCGGTCCAAGACCAGCATCTGACCATCGTCGGACAATGCGAACGACGGCACATCGATGCCTGCACGTTTGGCGGCCGTCAGGCACAGATACTCGTTGGCAGCCAGCCCGGGGTAGGCCGCACTTGCCGCCTTGACAATGAGCGATGGGATGGGCACCGTCGATCGGTCCGGCACCATGATTTTGGGCTGCATGCCCGCAATGCCCGCCCCCGTGCTCAAGTAGGCCGCCACCAACTCACTGAAAACCTCCGGCGTGTACTTCGTGCCCAGCAGTTCGGCCTTGCTCAGCGTGCGAGGCAAGGAGGGTGCAACCTGGTCGGCCAGGCTGTAGCCCAGCCGCCCAATCCCGTTGCGCCCGACCAGCGCCAGCATGTGCATCGGCGTCATCGGCTGTTTCGGGAACAGCTCCCGGATCCTCATGAACAGGTCGCCCTCGGGAAGATTCTGGTCCATCGGGGGAAACAGGTCCCCGTCTTGCCAGGTGAGGCGCTCGCTGGGCGGCATCAGCAGGGCCACCGTCGCCTGCTCCGCGTCCGGCGCCAGATACCGAAACTCGTAGGTGGAGGTCCGGAGCAACTGGCCCGCCTGGGCAGCGTCCCCGATCGAGACATTCAGGAGACGAATCTTTTCAGGGAGCATCGTCGTCGTCGTGGAATCGCGCAGCGACTTCACTGGCAGAAGGCAAGCCAGACCGCTCCAATCGCAGCGCCAGACCGAGTGCTCCCAGCACGGCGAGCAGCGAGGACACTGTGGCGTCTTCCCCGGATTCAAGCCGGTAGATGACTTCCCGAACCTTGCCGGCCTTCTCGGCAAGCTCGGACTTGCTCATCCCTAGCGCTTCGCGCTGCACTCGCAGCTGGCGACCCAGCTCGTCTGGCAATCTTATTTTGTCAGCCATGGCTGACATTATAGAGAAAATTGGCAGTTCTGCCAGTTATAGCTGATACCCACCATGTCAGAGCGACGATGCAAGCCATACCTTGCAAAAACCCCCAATCATGGAGTTTCGTAAGTTATAACTTTCAGCATAGACCCGATGTCCCGCTCTGGCCCTGCCGAAGGCCCAACCGCCATGGCGGCAAGCCATGCTTCAAGGGGACACGGCTGCCCATCGAGACCGTTCTGTCCTCCCTCGAAAAGGGAATCCTGGAAGACCGCGTGCTGGATGAGTATTCGCTGACGAGCGACCCGCTGACCGCCGCGCAAGTTCATGCCCAGGTGCATTCCCATCGACGAATGCCCGATCCCGCGGCTTCGGCAGATCGCCGTTGCGCGTGGCCACTTCGAATCGACGTGCGTACGGGATCGAGGCTGGCAGGGTATGCGCGACCGCGACCTGATGGAGAAGGTACTGGCGGAAGACTTCACATGGGTGACCAACAACTCTGTGGAGTTTCGTGGCGGCGGCGGTCCGGGCAACCTCGGCGGCCTTCATTCGAAGGCGCAGATCCACTGCGGCCCTGTTTGTCTGTCTCAGCGCCGAAACTGGCCTGGACCTCGACACGCAGCGCGCACTGTTCGCGGCCGCGCTCGACATCATCGAGCGGCAAGCACTCGACCTCGTGAACCGGGCCTTGGAACTGTTTCTGCTCGCAGATGGGACGCTCGAATACTCGATCTACGAGCTTCCGGCGCCAGGCACGGCCGGCATCGCTGGGGTGTACCGCGCGAGGACAAGCTTCCAGTTGATGTATCTCGATCAGATCGCCAACGGCTCCCTCTGAGACCTCGCGACACCCTGCGCATTGCGCCCGCGGCATTTTCGAGTAGCTGAGTTTGTGCTGTTTTTCGTTTATCCTGTTTTCAGTTATCTGGAATTTATCTGAATGCAAGATAAAATGCAGATAGCACGAATACGGATACTCCATGGATATGCTTCCCGCCCAACCTCTGGTGTCTGGCGATCAGCTGGGGCAGCTGCTGCGCAGCACGCGCAAGCGAATGAAGTTGAATCAGGCGGCCATCGGCGCCAAATTGAACCTCAGCCAGAACCGGATCTCCCACCTTGAGCTTCATCCTGATGAGCTGAGCGTCAGACAGCTCCTGACCTGGTGCTCGGCCCTCGGCCTCGAGCTGAAGCTGGGCGGGCGCGGCGCGCCAGTGGCCGGGCCACGCACGACCGAGTGGTGAAATGGGCCGTCGGTCACACAGCCAGTCCCTCGGCCTCTGGTCCAACGGTGAACGCGTCGGCCGCTGGACAATCCCTGCCCGCGGCGACATGGAGCTTCACTACGACGACGCCTGGGTTCGATCGGACGTCGGTCGCCCGCTTTCCCTGTCCCTGCCCTTCAACCCGCACAACGAGCCCATCAAGGGCGCCGCCGTCGAACACTACTTCGACAACCTGTTGCCCGAGAGCAATGCCATTCGCAAGCGCGTGGCGGCGCGCTTCAAGACCGGCTCGGTAGACGCCTTCCCTCTTCTGCGCGCTATCGGGCGCGACTGCGTGGGCGCCGTTCAGCTTCTCGACGAGGCCCAGACACCCACGGCCACCGATCAGGTGGAAGCGGTGCAGGTCGATGACGAGTCCATCGAGCGGCACCTGCTGAGCGTCGTCAGTCCCGACAAGTTCGGCGCTTCTGAGGACCCGGACGACGACTTCCGCATTTCCCTGGCCGGCGCGCAGGAAAAGGATGCCTATCTGTGGTGGAACGGCGCCTGGCACAAGCCGCGGGGCGCCACCCCCACCACGCACATTTTCAAGCTCCCGTTGGGCCTGATCGGCGGCGTCCGGGCCGACTTCTCCACCTCGGTGGACAACGAGTGGCTGTGCTTGAAGCTGCTACACGCCTACGGGCTCTCCACGGCAGACGCCACCATCACCTCGTTCGGGAAACAGCGCGTCCTCGTCGTCGAACGCTTTGACAGGCGCATTTCGAACGGCCGCCTCCTGCGGCTGCCCCAGGAAGACTTCTGCCAGGCGACGGGGACGTCGCCGCTCATGAAGTACGAGAGCGAAGGCGGACCCGGCCTGCGCAAGCTCTTTGCACTGCTGCAGCAGTCCGCGACCGCGGCGGATGACATGCGCACCTTGATGGCCTCGCAGGTCCTGTTCTGGCTGCTGCGCGCGCCGGATGGACATGCGAAGAACTTCAGCATTCATCTGCTGGCCGGCGGCGGCTTCCGGCTGACGAAGATGTATGACGTGATGTCGGCCTATCCCATCCTCGGCAAGGGCCCCAACCAGTGGGCGCCACGCGAGGTCAAGATGGCCATGGCGCTTCTCGGGAAGAGCAAGCACTACACCATGGCCGCCATCCAGCGCCGGCACTTCAACAGCACCGCCCGACAGGTAGGCTATGCGCACGACGCCGAAGCCATCATCCAGCAGCTGATTGAACGCACGCCCCGCGCAATCAGCGAAGTGCAGGCGCAGTTGCCGAAGGATTTCTCGCCATGGGTCGCCGAGCGTGTGCTGGGCGGGCTGCAGGCCGCGGTGGACACGCTTGAAGGGATGCCATCCAACTGACGCTTTGCAGGCACCGTCCGCCTGCTTGGATGGCAAGTGCACGTGTGATGAACCATGACTGCGGACAATGCTCTCGCGGGTCCTCCACGCCGCAGAGGAGTCCCATTCGCCACTTCGGTCGCTGCGGCGCTGAGCGGATCAGTCGCTTCAAGGGAACCTGAACTTTCGCCGGACGAGCTCAGACCTCTCCGCGGTGCTTGCCCATGTTGCGTGCGAATTCCGCCGGTCCGACGGCACCGACCTTGGCGTAAATCTTGGCCCTGCGGGGCAAGTTTCTTCTTCCAGTCGGACGACTGGCTTGTGGCATCGGCTCGGAAGAACATCCTGAGCGAGCTGACCGCGCGCGTTGCGCGCTCGAAATCCAGGGAAGACTTGATCGGCCTTCATGACATGGCGAAGGACATCGACTGGATGATCGTGGACCCGAGGATTGGCCTGCAGCTTGATTTCACGGCCATTGTGTCCGAGGCATTCGCTCGCGCCAAAGTGGTGGATACAGCGGACGAACTGATCACGAAGATCGACGGCGTGATGGGCGGCAAGCCATGCTTCAAGGGGACACGGCTGCCCATCGAGACCGTTCTGTCCTCCCTCGAAAAGGGAATCCCGGAAGACCGCGTGCTGGATGAGTATTCGCTGACGAGCGACCCGCGGACCGCCGCGCAAGTTCATGCCCAGGTGCATCCGCAACGAGGCCGGCCCGTCCGGCTCGGCTCGGCCAAGCCGCCGGCGCAACGACGCTCAAGTTTCCCATCGACGAATGCCTGACCCCGCGGCTTCGGCAGATCGCCGTTGCGTGCGGCCACTTCRAATCGACGTGCGTACGGGATCGAGGCTGGCAGGGCATGCTCGACCGCGACCTGATGGAGAAGGTGCTGGCGGAAGACTTCGCATTGGTGACCAACAACGCCGTGGATTTTCGTGGCGCGGTCCGGGCAACCTCGGCGGCCTTCATTCGAAGGCGCAGATCCACTGCGGCCTTGTCTGTCTCAACGCCGAAACTGGCCTGGACCTCGACACGCAGCGCGCACTGTTCGCGGCCGCGCTCGACATCATCGAGCGGCAGGCACTCGACCTCGTGAACCGGGCCTTGGAACTGTTTCTGCTCGCAGACGGGACACTCGAATACTCGATCTACGAGCTTCCGGCGCCAGGCACGGCCGGCATCGCTGGGGTGTACCGCGCGAGGACAAGCTTCCAGCTGTACCTCGACCAGATCGCCAACGGCTCCCTCTGAGACCTCGCGACACCCTGCGCATTGCGCCCTCAGTCCATCGCGGCCTCCCCAAAGGCAGGCATCTCCCGCGCCACGATGTACGCGAACGCCTCCTCCGCGAGGCGCGCTGCCGTGAAAATCGCCGTGCGGTCGGCCCGCAGCACCTTCAGCCAGGCGTCGATGTAGGCCGCATGCCCCTCGACCGTGGCATCGACCAGCCCGCACTGCCCCAGGAGGAACGCGCTGCCGAGCTCCGCCACCAGTTCCTCGAACGCATAGGCCGCATCGCCGAAACGCCGCCCGAAGCTGCGGTTCAGCCGCTCGGGATGGCCGGTCCAGTGCACCAGCTCGTGCAGCGCGGTCGCGCACAGCGCCTCGGCGCTCGTGAACTGCCGCGGCCACGGCAGACGGATCTCGTCGAGCGCCGGCAGGTAGGCCGCCCGGTCAAACCCGTGCCGGATCGTCGCATGGCAGCCCCCGAGCAGCCGCATCGCCCGCTCCACGGGACCCTGCGAAGCCGCCGGCGCGGCGATGCCCCGGTCCACGACCTCCAGCGGCAACCCCTCGATCTGCGCCAGGTTGAAGAGCCAGAACGGCCGGCACAGCAGCACGCCCGCGCGCACACCGGAACGGGCCGTCAGGGGCTCCTCATCCACGCCGCCATCCGAGAGGACATCGTCGGCATCGTCAAGGTGCTCCCGCGCCCTGCGCTCGAAGTGCGCGCACAGCACGCCGCGCTCGCCCCGGCGGACCTGGGCGCCGAGGCTCTGCGCCTGCCGGTAGGTCAGCCACACGTTGGACGCGTAGCCCGCCTCGATCGCCGCCTCCCAGAGCAGCAGCACATTCGCGCCGCGGTAGGGCGCCCCGGTCTTGCCGTTGCGAGGCACCCCGCGCGCCGCCGCCCGCGTCCAGCGTTCGCGGAACACGCTGCCGCCCTTCTCCAGCATCGCGATGATCCGGTCCGTCACGACCTGCCGCACGTCCATGCGGTCCCGCCCCCGTGCAGCGGTGTCCGGGGTTGGGGCAACACCCCCACCTGCTTTGGGTGAGTCCTCGGGGGGTGCGGGGGGAACGCCCGTGGCTGTGGGGGTCCCCGCGTGATCCGGGCGACCCGCATCGCGCGGGGTGGCGCTGGACGTTGAGTTCGCGTGCATGGCTGGGCCTTTCTGCGGCATGTGCCGCGGTGGTTGAACATCTGCTTTCGGAGCCGCCTCGACGCATGAACAGCGCGCGAAAAGGGCCGATGTCCAGGGACCGCCCGCAAGCCGCAGCCGAGTGCAGCGAGGACCGGGTGAGGACGGTGGCAAAGCCCGCAGCCCTGGACAGCGGCCCGTGCGCGCTATGCGTCGGCCAAGAGGTGGCTTCGAACGCAGAGGCCACGCGGACAGGCCGCAGGCACCCGCACGCGACGCCGCACCGCCCCAGGGCGGCGTGCCATCGAGGCCGCTGTGAAGCGCGCGCCTCCGGCTCTGTCAGGAACCGCCGAACGCCGAGGCGAGCGGCCTGGCCAGTGACCGCCGTGCATGCACGGCCACTCGGCGACCCGCGACGATTCCCCGGTCGGCCGGCCCTTCTCCGACCCTCGCGCGCATCGGCGTCCAGGCGTCGCCGCCGTCCGCGCACCGCACGCGAGCCAGGCACAGGCACAGGCACAGGCACAGGCACAGGCACAGGCAAGATGCCCCGACCGGCGCAACGGCCGCGCCCCTCGAAGGCTGGAGTGGTTCGGCCGTCGAGCCCACTGGCAGAAATCAGAGTCGACAGCTGCCTCGGACTTCGTACCGGGTATGCGCAAGGCGGAACCGACGCACAACAGAGAACGGAAAGGACGGAGAAAGGAAGAGACAGAAAGAAGGTCGCCGGCCACGCCGGCGGCGAGGCGCTCAGGCCTGGATGCGTTCTGCCATGCGCGCCTCCTACGCGAAGGCGCTCAGACGCCAGTCGACCGGGAAATGCTGTCCAGTGCGATCGGCAGGCCCGACACGCCGCGCAGGTCGGTCAAACCACCAAGGCTCACGAACCCCGGCTCCCGGAAACTGAGCTCGAGATCGCGCAGATCGAAGACGATATCCCGTCCTCGGAGTCGATCTCGCTCACCAGCCAAGTGGCCTCACGTCAGGCCCGAACAACTTGACCACGGGCAGAGGATCGAGACCCGCCTGAGCCCGCGACGCCAGGCGGTTGGCCAATGGCAGCTTGAACCGCATCGGCGATGGAGGGAAAGCCGGAAGTGGCAGCTATTTCGTTCTCCTTGTGTCACGCTCCACATCGCAGCAAGCCCTACGCTCCGTTCGCTTTATTCGGGCCGACGCGAGGCGCAGCAAGACGAGACGGCACATACCTGAGACTCGCCGCCTCTCGGGCGATGCACTGGACGGTGACTACGCAGGAGGGGCACTGGGGCCCAATGCCTGATGGCGTGGACGACCTCACGGTCAGTGATAGTCGTCCTCCCGCTGATGCCGGATGGCAGACACCACGATCTCTCTTTCACCGATGATATGGAACAAGGCAACGTAGCCCGAGGCACCAAACGGAATGACGAGCTCTCGCTCCAATCGGTCGTCGAAGGCAATTCGACAGGTGAAAGGATTGGACTCCAAGATGCGGAATTCTCTCCGGATGGCCAGTAGTGCGCGATCCGGCAGTTCCCAGTCTCCGTGCTTGAGAGCCGCCTCGAGGAGAAAGGCTTCAAGACGCTGCAGATCTTCCAATGCCTCACGCGTCAAGCGCACAAGGTAAGTCACGCGCGCCGTTTCGAGATGCCATTGCGCCCCCTTTCGACAGCCTTGCGTGCGATGTCGATCCGAGACTTCATCGCAGCGAGCACCTCGTCTGCCGCATAGGACTCGCCTGATTCGAGCGCACGGGCTAGCGAGGCGCGTCCACGCGCCACGAAATCTTGCTGTGCCTTGCGGCGACGAGCAGCATCGGTCGCCGCCTGCTCGACAAAATGCGACAGCGTTTCACCTTCGAGCAGCACGCCCTCTATCTGCTCTCGAACGGCAGCCGTCACACGAACCGGGGGAAGTTGAGCAGTCTTCATCGTTAAATTGTATAGCAATTGCTATGCATCATCCAGCTGCAGCGGCACGGCAGGCGGTCGCAGTTGGAACTGCTCCATGCGATTTTTGCCGCCTGCGGCAGTTCTTCCAGGCCTATCCGCCTGGCTCAAACTCTCAACGCTGTTGAGAGAAATTCCTGGTCTTCGCACCTGCACATCTCGAGAAGGCGTGCTTGGCTGGCGCAAGACGCCAATGAGGGTGCCGCACGACAGACGAGGTACATCGAAGGAGCCGGCAGCTGCGCTCAGCAATCCGCGGGCTTCTCCAAAGAATCCAAATCCCTCGCCGGACCGCCGGCGGCCTGGCTCCGACCGTCACGACGAGCCAGGGGACGGGCATCTCCCTGGATCGGAGCAAATCTACGCACCTTGGGCCGATTCGCAAGCCGCCCGCGCCGTCGCAAACTACGGGGGAATTTTGGAATGGTCGAGCACGAGCCCGTCCTTGAAGATCCCCGAGGTCACGGTTCTGCCCGGTGCACCCGACGCTCCCCGTTCGGGCGCAGCCTCTGCAGGATCGACTCAACGCTTCCACAACACAAAGGAAAAGCACATGGCCGAGCGAGCGGTGGATGCCATCATCATTGGCGCCGGGCAGGCGGGCCCGTCGCTTGCAGGACGGCTGGATGCGACGGGACACAAGGTGGTGCTGATCGAGCGCCATCTGGTCGGCGGCACCTGCGTCAACACGGGTTGCAAACCCACCAAGACGCTCATTGCGAGCGCCTACGCGGCCCACACGGCCCGCCGCGGGAGCGACTACGGCTTCTCCGTGGCATCCCCCGTCACGATGGACATGCCGGCCGTTGCCGCCCGCGCTCGAAAGGTGATCCTCGATTCGCGCAGGGGCAACGAGGAATGGCTGGCGGGCATGCGCAATGTCGAACTGATTCGCGGCCACGCCCGGTTCGTTGCCGAGGGCACTGTCGATGTCAACGACCAAAGACTGACCGCGCCGAAGATCTTCATCAATGTCGGCGCACGCGCGCAGGTGCCTGACCTGCCCGGCGTCGACGAGGTGCCCTTTCTCACCAACACCGACATGGTCGCGCTGGAAACGCTGCCGCGCCGCCTGGTCATCGTGGGCGGCAGCTACATCGGGCTGGAGTTCGCGCAGATGTACCGCCGCTTTGGCGCCGAGGTCACGGTCGTGGAGCGCGCGGACCGTCTGATCGCGCGCGAAGACCCGGATGTGTCATCCGCGGTCCGCGAGATCCTCGAGGCAGAGGGCATTGCCATACGCACCGGCGCGGAATGCATCAGCTTCAAGGCGCACGAAACCGGCGTCTGCGTTGACGTGGACTGCAAGGAGGGCGAACCATCGGTGACCGGCACCCATGTGCTCCTCGCGATGGGACGGCGCCCCAACACGGACGATCTCGGCCTGGCACAAGCGGGCATTGCAGTCGACGCCCGCGGCTACATCGGCGTGGACGACCAGCTTCAGACGAACGTGCCGGGCATCTGGGCACTGGGCGATTGCAACGGCCGCGGGGCGTTCACGCACACGGCCTACAACGACTTCGAGATCGTCGCGGCCAACCTTCTGGACGGCGCCGACCGGCGCGTGAGCCAGCGCCTGCCCGGCTACGCGCTGTACATCGATCCACCGCTCGCGCGGGTCGGAATGACCGACGCCGAGGCGGCAAAAGACGGACGGCGACTCCTGTATTCGAAGCGCTCGATGACCCGGGTCGGCCGTGCGGTCGAGAAAGGCGAGAGCCAGGGGTTCATGAAAGTCGTGGCGGATGCCGACTCCCGCAAGATCCTGGGTGCGGCCATCCTGGGCACAGGCGGCGACGAAGCGATCCACGGCATCCTGGACATGATGCACGCGGACCAGACAATCGACACGCTGCGCTGGGCCGTGCCAATCCATCCGACGGTGTCCGAGTTGATCCCGACCGTCCTCCTCGATCTGAGCGCCAAAGGTCCCTGACGCACCAGGAAGTCGACACGCTTGCAGATCGGCGTCGACGCAGGGCTGCCGACCATGCGCAGGTCGATGGAGCGGCCGGCCGTCCGGCGCATGTCGGCGGGCGACCCGCGCAAACACGACGCATGAGGCACCTGCAATGGCGGACTTCGACCAGCGATCGCTGGTTCGGGTGATCGACTTTTCGCAGCACGGGCGAGCGCGCCGTTGTTCGGGGCGTTCCCGCTCGGGCCGAAGTGGCGGCCGCCATGCGGCAGGAACTGCTCGAGCTTCATGCGGGACGTGCGCGACGCCGCGCAGTGCGCCAGGCCACCGACGCGGAGGATCTCCAGTACCTGTGCGCAGACTTGCCCCAGCATGTCTTCGGTCCGACGGAGCGGCAGCGCCCCTGCACCTGTGCCGAAGCGCGTGGTCACCGATGCCTTCTTTGTCGCGTCAGGTCGCGAGCATCGCGCGTGCGGGACCGGGGCGCCTCACCTCGCGCGCCTGAAGTCGACCTACTGGCGGGCGGTGCCCGGTTGCTGGACCCATGGCGACCTGGTGCAGGAGGACCACGAGGGCCACTTCTTCGTGCTGGGTCGCTCGGATGACACCCTGAAGGTGGCGGGCAAGCGGCTCGCGCCCGCGGCGCTCCCGCTGATTCATTGACGATGCAGAAAGA
>NZ_JBFTPJ010000064.1:0-12199 GCF_056398445.1 Variovorax sp. 01T439_2 | reverse complement strand
GCGCTCGGCAGCACGCTCTTCGTGCCGCTGCTCTCGGCCAGCTGGCAGCAGCAGTTCGGCGATGTCTACGGCAGCACCAGCGACATCTACGAGTCGCAGTACGCCACCGGCATCGACACCCTGCTGCCGAGCCTCACGCCCATCACCACGCTGTATGCCAACGGCAAGCTGCCGCAGCTCGCGCTCTTCCCCGCGGGTGCGACGCCGGGCCCGGTGAGCCCGGAGCTGTCGATCTTCTACGGCGCCAACAACCTCATCCGCCAGAGCTACCTGACGCAGGCGGCCGGCGACATCCAGGCGAACCCCTGCCCCGGCAATGCGCTGCCCGCCACGGCGGCCTCGCTGAGCACCACCTCGCCGCTCGATTGCAGGCCGGCCGTGGGCTTTCGCAAGGCGGCGCGCGCCAACGACCTGCGCACCTGGCTGCCGACGCGGCCGGTGCTCATGTGCGGCGGCGCCAACGATCCGACCGTGAACTTCCTGAGCACCCGCGCCACCGCCGGCTACTTCCGCGCCCGCGGCATGCCTGCCGCCGCGCTGACAGTGGTCGACCTGGAGGATTCCGGCACCACCGACTCGTACTCCGCCGCGCGCGCCGGCTTCGCGCAGGCCAAGAGCACCCTCGCGCAGAACACCCCGGGCAGCGACGCCGACAAGCGGCAGGCCGTCACCCTGGCCTACCACGGCAGCCTGGTGCCGCCGTTCTGCCTGGCTTCGGCGCGCGGCTTCTTCCAGGGCGTACTGGCCGCCGGCGGCTAGCAGCGAAGACCGGGGGTCAGCCCATGGACGCGCGATGCAGGCGGTCGCGCACGCCTTCCCATTCGGGCGTGTCGGGCGGCGTCTCGACCCAGATCAGCTTGACGCCCTCGGCATCGAACTCGCGCAGCACCGCGAACAGCTGGTGCGCGCTGGCCGCCGCGTCGTCCGGCATGCGCCGCTGCAACACGCGCTGCGAGTGGCTGCGCACCTCGGCGCGCGTCCATACCGCGATGTGGGCTGCGCCCGGGCCGAGCACATCGAGGCCGGCCTGGATGGCCTTGGCATCCATCAGCCGCAGCTTGGCGTTCGGCGCATAGTGCGCCTCGAGCGTGCCGGAGGCGCGCGGATCGGGCGTCTCGAGCACCTCGCGGTTGCTCAGGCGCTCGCCCGCGGCGGCCTCGATCTGCGCGCGCGTGATCAGGCCCGGGCGCAGCAGCACGGGCGCGCCGCGGCTGCAGTCGACGATGGTCGACTCGATGCCGACCTCGCAAGCGCCGCCGTCGATCACCGTCAGCGCATCGCCGAACTCGTCATGCACGTGCTGCGCGGTGGTGGGGCTCACGCGGCCGAAGCGGTTGGCGCTCGGGCCCGCGAGGCCCGGCACGCCCTGCTCGGCGCAGGCCTCGAGCAGGGCCTGCGCGACCGGATGCGAGGGGCAGCGCAGGCCGATGGTGTCCTGCCCGCCGGCGGCCGCGGCCGCCACGCCGGGCTGGCGCGTGACGATCAGCGTCAGCGGGCCGGGCCAGAAGGCCTGCACCAGCTTCTGGGCGAAGGGCGGCAGCGGCTGCGCAAAGCGCGACAGCGCCTCGGTGCCCTTGATGCCGGCCGCCACGTGGACGATCAGCGGATGGTCGGCCGGCCGCCCCTTGGCCTTGAAGATGCCGGCCACCGCCATGTCGCTGGTGGCATCGGCGCCCAGGCCGTAGACGGTTTCGGTCGGGAACGCGACCAGCCCGCCCGCGCGCAGCACACGCACGGCCTCGGCAATGGCTTGCGGAGATTGGCCGTCGAGGATCATGCGAAGTCGGCCGCCGACAGCGCCGGCAGGCCGAGCACGGTGGCGGCCTGGGAGGCCGCGGCGCGCACGTTTTCGAGCGTGGCGCCGGTGAGCGTCAGGTGGCCCATCTTGCGGCCGCGGCGCGGCTCGATCTTGCCGTAGAGGTGCAGGTGCACGCCGGGCAGCGCGAGCACGTCGCTCCAGCGCGGCGCCACCGGCTTGTCGCCGCCCGCGGTGAACCACAGGTCGCCCAGCAGGTTCAGCATGATCGCCGGGCTGTGCTGGCGCGGCGCGGCCAGCGGCAGGCCCGCGAGGGTGCGCACCTGCAGCTCGAACTGCGATACGTCGCAGGCTTCCATGGTGTAGTGGCCGCTGTTGTGCGGCCGGGGCGCCATTTCGTTCACCACCAGCGAGCCGTCGGCCAGCGCGAAGAACTCCACGCACAGCACGCCCACGTAGTCCAACCCGGTCGCAATGCTCCTGGCCGAGTTGATGGCCGCCTGGGCCACGGTCTTGGGCATGTTCTGCGCATGCACCTCGGTCACGGCCAGGATGCCGTCCCGATGCAGGTTGCGCTGGGGCGGAAAGTGCACCAGCTGCCCGTCGCGGCCGCGCGCGACGATCACCGAGCATTCGAATTCGAGCGGCAGCAGCTTTTCGAGCACGCAGGGCACGCAGCCCGCGGCCTGCCAGGCGTCGACCAGTTCGGCGCGCGTGGACACGCGCTGCTGGCCCTTGCCGTCGTAGCCCAGGCGCGCGGTCTTGAGGATGCCGGGCAGCAGCGCATCTTCCACCGCGGCGAGCTGGGCCGCGGTCTCGATGACCGCATAGGGTGCGCAGGCCACGCCGCAGCGCGTGAAATGGGCCTTTTCGGCGATGCGGTCCTGCGCGATGGCGATGGCGCCCGCGTCGGGGGCCACGGGCCGGGCCACCGACAGCTTCTCCAGCGAGGGCGCCGGCACGTTCTCGAACTCGGTGGTGACCGCATCGGCCAGGCCCGCGAGCCGCGCGAGGCCGTCGACGTCGGCGTAGTCGGTGTGGATGTGGTGGTGGCTCACGCGGCCGGCGGGGCTGTCGGCGTCAGGGTCGAGCACGGCCGTGAAATAGCCCATGCGCTGGGCGGCGTGGGCGAACATGCGGCCCAGCTGGCCGCCGCCGAGCACGCCGAGCGTGGCGCCCGGAAGAATGGGAAGGCCGTTGCCGTTGTGGTTCACAGCGCACCCCCGCCCTGCGGCGAGAACGGCGACACGGCGGCGGCATCGGCCGCCGGCGGCGGCAGCGCCATGGCCTCGGCCGCGGCGGTCTGCGCGGCGCGGAAGGCATCGAGCCGCGCCCGCAGCGCCGGGTCGTTCACCGCCAGCATGGCCACCGCGAACAGCGCCGCATTGGCGGCCCCGGCGTTGCCGATGGCAAAGGTGGCCACCGGCACGCCCTTGGGCATCTGCACGATGCTGTAGAGCGAGTCGACGCCCTGCAGGTGGCGGCTGGCCACCGGCACGCCGAGCACCGGCACCGTGGTCTTGGCGGCCAGCATGCCCGGCAGGTGGGCGGCGCCGCCCGCGCCCGCGATGATCGCGGCCAGCCCGCGCCCGGCGGCGCTTTCGGCATAGGCGAAGAGCGCATCGGGCATCCGGTGGGCCGAGACCACCTTCGCTTCGTGCTGGATCCCGAATTGCTGGAGAATCTCGACCGCGTTGCGCATCGTCTCCCAATCGGAGTTCGAGCCCATCACTACACCGACCTGAATGGTTTCGTTCATGGTTCCAATTTTACGTTTCACCCCCAGTTGTTCCCGATGATCGACATCACTCTCGAAAATTTTCAGGCTGAACTGATCGAAGGCTCGGTCGCCACGCCGGTGCTGCTCGACATCTGGGCCGAATGGTGCGGACCGTGCAAGCAGCTCGGCCCGGTGCTCGAAAAGCTCGAAACCGAGTACGCCGGGCGCTTCACGCTGGCCAAGCTGGACGCCGACAAGGTGCCCCAGATCTCGTCGCAGCTCTCCGAAATGTTCGGCGTGCGCAGCATCCCTTTCTGCGTGATGTTCAAGGACGGCCAGCCGGTGGACGGCTTCGTCGGCGCCATTCCCGCCGACAAGATCCGCGAATTCCTCGACAAGCACGTGCCCGCGGCCGAGCAGGTCGAAGCCGCCTCCCAGGAGGCCGCGGCCCAGGAAGCGCTGGCCGAAGGCGACACCGAGGGCGCCCTCGAGCGCCTGCAGCATGCGGTGGCCACCGACCCGGCCAACGACGATGCGCGCTTCGACTACGTCAAGCTGCTGCTGCAGATGGGCCGCATCGACGATGCCAAGGTGGCGTTCGCGCCGGTGATCGCCAGGACCACGCTGGTGCGCCGCTTCGATTCGCTGCAGCGCTGGATGGACGCCATCGATTTTGCGGCGCCGGCCTCGGGTGCCGCGCCCGCCATCGCCGAGTTCGACGCGAAGATCGCCGCCGGCAAGCGCGACTTCGACGCCCGCTTCGGCCGCGCCCGCCTGCTGATGGCCGGGCAGCGCTGGACCGACGCCATGGACGAGCTGCTCGAGATCCTGATGCGCGACAAGGCCTGGAACGAGGAGCTCGCGCGCAAGACCTACATCGCGATCCTCGACCTGATCGAGCCGCCCAAGGTGAAGGTGGCGGACGGCCAGATTCCGCCGGACGATCCGGTGGTGGCCACCTACCGCCGCCGGCTCAGCAGCGTCGTGCTGAGCTGAGCCGGGCAAGCGCGGCCGATTGCGGCAGGCGCACGCATCTTGGCGAGCCGGGGCGGCCTCGCATACGATGGCGGCGATTCAACTTGTTGCAATTGAGAAGAAGGACACCCCGGCCATGCGCTTTCCCGCCCGCCACCGCGCCCGCATCGCGCTTTCCGTTTTCGCGTCCGCACTGATGGCCGCCGCCCTGGCCGGCTGCGGCAGCGGCATCAGCCTCGACGAGCCGATCGAGGGGCCGGTCTGGCGCCTGGTGCAACTGGGCGACGAGCCCGTGGCGTCCGGCGGCGAAGCGCAGATCCAGTTCGACCGCAGCAGCGGTCGCGTCAGCGGAACCGGCGGCTGCAACCGCGTGTCGGGGTCGTTCACGCGCAGCGGCATCACGCTGCGCATCGGCCAGTTGGCTTCGACCCGCATGGCCTGCGCGGACCCGGTGCGCGGCGCCAACGAGGCGCAATTCATATCGGCGCTGCAGACCACCGCAACTTATCGCCTGGCCGGCCCGGGACGCCAGGCGCTGCTCGACGCGAGCGGGCGGACCGTGGCCACGCTGAATTCGGCGAGCCGCTGAAGCGGCCAGCCGTTTTCCTTTTCCTCAGCCGGTGAGGCGCTCGAGCGCTTCGCGGTATTTGGCCGCGGTCTTTTCGATGACCTCGGCCGGCAGGCGCGGCGCCGGCGGGGTCTTGTCCCAGGGCTTGCCGTTGATCTTGGTGGCTTCGAGCCAGTCGCGCACGAACTGCTTGTCGTAGCTCGGCGGATTGGCGCCCGCGGCCAGCGCGGCCTGGTAGCCCTCGACCGGCCAGTAGCGCGAGCTGTCGGGCGTGAGCACCTCGTCCATCAGCACCAGCGTGCCGGCCTCGTCCAGGCCGAACTCGAACTTGGTGTCGGCAATGATCATTCCCTTGCCCAGCGCGATCTGCGCGGCGGTTTCGTAGATCTCCAGGCTGGTCTCGCGGATCTGCTGCGCCAGCTTGGGGCCGACGATCTCGACCACGCGGTCGTAGCTGATGTTTTCGTCGTGCTCGCCGGCCGCGGCCTTGGCGGCGGGCGTGAAGATCGGGCGCGGCAGCTTGCTGGCGTTGGTGAGCCCTTCGGGCAGCGGCACGCCGCAGACCGAACGGCTTTCCTGGTATTCCTTCCAGCCGCTGCCGGCCAGGTAGCCGCGCACCACGGCCTCGACCGGGATCGGCGTCAGGCGCTTGACCAGCATCGAGCGGCCGGTGACCTGCGGCACTTCTTCGGGCGTGACCACGCTCTCGGGCGCTTCGCCCGTCAGGTGGTTGGGGCACAGCTGGCCGAGGCGGTCGAACCACCACAGCGCCATCTGCGTGAGGATCTCGCCCTTGCCCGGGATCGGCTCGCCCATGATCACGTCGAAGGCGCTGAGCCGGTCGCTCGCGACCATCAGGATGCGGTCTTCGCCGACGGCGTAGTTGTCTCGCACCTTGCCGCGCGCAAGCAGGGGCAGGCTCTGGATGGAAGAGGTGTGGACGGTGGTCATGGAACGGTGCTGCTGTGCGGAAACGGGTGACGGGGGAAAACGGATTGTGCGCGCAGAAAAAAGCCACCGCGAACGGTGGCCTGCGATTCGCGGAAAAAGTTTGTCTTCAGACCACTTCTTGCGCGAGTTCGCCCTTGGCGTACTTGGCGGCGACCACCTGCAGCGTGTCGCCCTTGATCTTGGCGCCCTGGCCTTCACAGCCGAACTCGATGTAGCGCTGCTTGCAGATCAGCCTGGCGGCTTCGCGCGCGGGCTTGAGCCATTCGCGGGCGTCGAACTTCTCGGGGTTCTCGGCCAGGAACTTGCGCACCGCGCCGGTCATGGCCAGGCGGATGTCGGTGTCGATGTTGATCTTGCGCACGCCGTGCTTGATGGCTTCCTGGATTTCCTTCACGGGCACGCCGTAGGTTTCCTTCATGTTGCCGCCGTACTGGCGAATGATGGCCAGCAGCTCCTGCGGCACGCTCGACGAGCCGTGCATCACCAGGTGGGTGTTGGGAATGCGGCGGTGAATTTCCTTGATGCGGTCGATCGCCAGAATGTCGCCGGTGGGCTCGCGCGTGAACTTGTAGGCGCCGTGGCTGGTGCCGATGGCGATGGCCAGCGCGTCGATCTGGGTGCGCTTGACGAAGTCGGCGGCCTGCTCGGGATCGGTGAGCAGCTGCTCGCGCGTCATGGTGTCGTCGGTGCCGTGGCCGTCTTCCTTGTCGCCCTTCATGGTTTCGAGCGAGCCGAGGCAGCCGAGCTCGCCTTCGACGGTCACGCCCAGGCGGTGGGCCATGTCCGACACCTTCTTGGTGACGTCCACGTTGTAGTCGTAGCTGGCAATGGTCTTGCCGTCGGCCTCGAGCGAGCCGTCCATCATCACCGAGCTGAAGCCCAGGTCGATGGCGCCCTTGCAGACGTCCGGGTTCTGGCCGTGGTCCTGGTGCATGACCAGCGGGATGTTCGGGTACTGCTCGATCGCGGCCTGGATCAGGTGCTTGATGAAGGCTTCGCCGGCGTATTTGCGGGCACCGGCGCTGGCMTGCAGGATGACGGGAGCGCCGGTTTCCTTGGCGGCCTCCATCACGGCCTGGACCTGTTCGAGGTTGTTGACGTTGAAGGCCGGAATGCCGTAGCCGTTGGCGGCTGCGTGGTCCAGCAGTTCGCGCATCGAGACGAGTGCCATGGGAAATACCTCGCGGAAATAGGGGAAAAAGAAGGCGGAAAGACGAGAGAAAACTGCCCCAATTCTATCGAGCCCCCTTGTGGGACGGCACTGACACGCGGCGCGGGCGCTCCTAGATGGGCAGCTGTGTGGTCGACAGCACCTGCTTGAGCACCACGAAGGTCCGGATCTGCCGCACGCCCGGCAGGTACAGCAGCTGCTCGGCATGCAGGCGGTTGAAGCTGTCGTTGTCGCGCGTTCGCACGAGCATGAAGTAGTCGAACTCGCCCGTGACCACGTGGCATTCGAGGCAGCCCGAGACCTTTTGCGCGGCCTTCTCGAAATCGGCGAAGGAATCGGGCGTGGATCGGTCGAGCACCACGCCGATCATCACCAGCATGCCGAGCTCGAGCGCCTGGGCGTCGAGCAGCGCCACGATGCCCTTGATGAGCCCCGCGGCCTTGAGCCGCTCCACGCGGCGCAGGCAGGCCGGCGCGCTCAGGTTGACCTTGGCGGCCAGCGCCACGTTGGACACCGAGGCATCGCGCTGCAGGGCGCGCAGGATCGCGCGATCGGTGCGGTCGAGCTCCGCTGCCGCTTCGGCCGCCTGCGCCGGCGTGGTACGCAATTTTGTTGTGCTCATTGGGATATTGGCAAATCAAAAAGATCTGATCTCCCGATCTTGTCTTTTTTTGCGCCGCAATTCCACCAAAGTTTGCAAGCACGTTTCGGCGGCTTCTTCCTACGATCGATGGCATCCCTTTCCTGGAGCAGCACCGATGAACCTGAAGAAATTCCCGCGCCACGCGCTCACCTTCGGCCCCACGCCGATCCATCCGCTCAAGCGCCTGAGCGCCCACCTGGGCGGCGAGGTCGAGCTCTACGCCAAGCGCGAGGACTGCAACAGCGGCCTGGCCTTCGGCGGCAACAAGACGCGCAAGCTCGAATACCTGATTCCCGAGGCGCTCGAGGGCGGCTACGACACGCTGGTGTCGATCGGCGGCATCCAGTCGAACCAGACGCGCCAGGTGGCGGCGGTGGCCGCGCACCTGGGCCTGAAGTGCGTGCTGGTGCAGGAGAACTGGGTCAACTATTCCGATGCGGTGTACGACCGCGTCGGCAACATCGAGATGTCCCGCATCATGGGCGCCGACGTGCGGCTGGACAGCGCGGGCTTCGACATCGGCATCCGCAAGAGCTGGGAAGAGGCCATGGACGACGTGCGCAAGGCCGGCGGCAAGCCCTTTCCGATTCCGGCCGGCTGCTCGGAGCATCCGCGCGGCGGCCTGGGCTTCGTCGGCTTTGCCGAGGAAGTACGGCAGCAGGAGGCCGAGCTGGGCTTCAAGTTCGACTACATCGTGACCTGCTCGGTCACGGGCAGCACGCAGGCCGGCATGGTGGTGGGCTTTGCGGCCGACGGCCGGGCCGACCGCGTGATCGGCATCGACGCCTCGGCCAAGCCCGAGCAGACCTTCGCGCAGATCGTGCGCATTGCCAAGGGCACGGCCGAGCTGGTCGAGCTGGGCCGCGACATCACCGACAAGGACGTGGTGCTCGACCGCCGCTTCGGCGGACCAGAATACGGCTTGCCCAACGAAGGCACGCTCGAATCGATCCGCCTCTGCGCGCGCCTGGAAGGCATGCTGACCGACCCCGTGTACGAGGGCAAGTCGATGCACGGGATGATCGAGAAGGTGCGCCTGGGCGAATTCCCGGCCGGCTCGAAGGTGCTGTATGCGCACCTGGGCGGTGTGCCGGCGCTGAACGCCTACAGCTTCCTGTTCCGCAACGGCTGAGCGGGCTCAGCTCGCGCGGCAGATTTTCAGCATGTTGGTGCCGCCCGGGGCACCCATCGGCTCGCCGCAGGTGATGGCGTAGACGTCGCCGGTCTGCACGATGCCGCGTTTCTTCAGGTGGGCTTCGGCCTGCTCGAGCGCGGTGTCGCGGTCGCTCTCCGAATCCATCAGCAGCGGGCGCACGTTGCGGTAGAGCGCCATGCGGCGCTGCGTGGCCAGGCGCGAGGTCAGTGCGTACATCGGGATGTGCGCGCGGTGGCGGCTCATCCACAGCGGCGTGGAGCCCGATTCGGTGAGCGCCACGATGGCCTTGGCGCCCAGGTGGTGCGCCGTGAACAGCGCGCCCATGGCAATCGACTGGTCGATGCGGCTGTAGGTCTTGCCGCTGAAGTCGGCGTCCAGCGTCTTGTCCTCGGCCGCCTCGGCAGCTTCGCAGATGCGGCTCATCTCCTGCACGGTCTCGAGCGGGTAGCGGCCCGAGGCGGTTTCGGCCGAGAGCATCACGGCGTCGGTGCCGTCGAGCACGGCGTTGGCCACGTCGCTCACCTCGGCGCGCGTCGGCACGGGGTTGGTGATCATCGACTCCATCATCTGGGTCGCGGTGATCACCACCTTGTCCATGTCGCGCGCCATGCGGATCATTTTTTTCTGCAGCGCCGGCACGGCGGCATTGCCCACCTCGACGGCGAGGTCGCCGCGCGCCACCATGATGCCGTCGCTCGCGCGCAGGATCTCTTCCAGCTTGGGAATGGCCTCGGCGCGCTCGATCTTGGCGATGAGGCCCGGCTTGTGGCCGTACTCGGCCGCGGCCACGTTGCACAGCTGGCGCGCCATTTCCATGTCGGTGGCGTTCTTGGGAAAGCTCACGGCCACGTAGTCGGCCTGGAAGCTCATCGCGGTCTTGATGTCTTCCATGTCCTTGGCCGTCAACGCGGGGGCGGTGAGGCCGCCGCCCTGCTTGTTGATGCCCTTGTTGTTGGAGAGCTCACCGCCGAGCTTGACGGTGGTGTGCACCGCCTCGCCGCGAACCGCGTCGACCGTGAGCACGATGAGGCCGTCGTTCAGCAACAGCCGGTCGCCGGGGCGCACGTCGCGCGGCAGGTCCTTGTAGTCGAGGCCGACCGCCTCGGCGTCGCCGGGCTCGGTGCGCGAGGCGTCGAGCACGAACTTGGCGCCCGGCTCGAGCCAGACCTTGCCCTGCGCGAACTTGCCGACGCGGATCTTGGGGCCCTGCAGGTCGGCCATGATCGCCACCTCGCGGCCCGTCTTGCGTGCCGCCTCGCGCACCATGGCGGCGCGGTCGATGTGGTCCTGCGCCGTGCCGTGGCTGAAGTTGAGCCGCACCACGCTGACCTTGTTCAGGATCATCTGCTCCAGCAGCTCGGGCGTGTTGGACGCCGGGCCGAGCGTGGCGACGATCTTGGTGGCGTGGCGGGGAAGGCGATCCGTGATCATTGAGCTTGTCTCCATTTTGTATCCGCTACTGTATACACTTTGTGCGACAACAGGAAGCGGGCACCGCGGCGCGGGCGCGAAAAATCAGCCCGCGGCACGCTTGGCAAGGATTTCGAAAGCCGGGAGCGTCTTGCCCTCGAGCACTTCGAGGAAGGCGCCGCCGCCGGTCGAGATGTAGCCGACCTGCTTCTCGATGCCGTACTTGGCAATGGCCGCGAGCGTGTCGCCGCCGCCGGCAATCGAGAAGGCGCTGCTCTCGGCAATGGCCTGGGCGATGGCCTTGGTGCCGCCCGCGAAGGCGTCGAACTCGAACACGCCCACCGGGCCGTTCCAGACGATGGTGCCGGCCTTGCGCAATTGCGCGGCCAGGATCGCGGCGGTCTTGGGGCCGATGTCCAGGATCAGGTCGTCGTCGGCCACGGAGTCCGCGTCCTTGACGGTGGCGGGCGCATCGGCCGCGAAGGTCTTGGCCGTGACCACGTCCACCGGGATCGGCACATCGGCGCCGCGCGCACGCATGGCTTCGATCACCGCCTTGGCCTGGTCGACCAGGTCGGGCTCGGCCAGCGACTTGCCGATCGAAAGGCCGGCCGCCAGCATGAAGGTGTTGGCAATGCCGCCGCCGACGATCAGCTGGTCGACGTTGGCCGACAGGCTCTTCAAGATGGTGAGCTTGGTGCTGACCTTGGAGCCCGCCACGATGGCCACCAGCGGCCGCTTGGGCTGGGCCAGCGCCTTGGTGATGGCGTCGATCTCGGCCGCGAGCAGCGGGCCGGCCGCCGCCACCTTGGCGAACTGCGCAATGCCGTAGGTGGTGGCTTCGGCGCGGTGGGCGGTGCCGAAGGCGTCGTTCACGTAGATGTCGGTGAGCGCGGCGAGCTTGCGCGCGAGCGCCTCGTCGTTCTTCTTCTCGCCCTTGTTGACGCGGCAGTTCTCGAGCAGCACGACCTGGCCGGGCTTCACGTCGACGCCGTCGACCCAGTTGGCGACCAGCGGCACTTCGCGGCCGAGCAGCTCGCCCAGGCGCTTGGCGACGGGGGCGAGCGAGTCCTCGGGCTTGAATTCGCCTTCGGTCGGGCGGCCCAGGTGCGAGGTCACCATCACGGCGGCGCCGGCGTCGAGCGCCAGCTGGATGCAGGGCACCGAGGCGCGGATGCGCGTTGTAGGTTTGGCCCCGGCGCCGCTCTATGCGCCTCGTGCGGCCCGCCGATGCTTTTCATCCGGCCTTGGGCTGCGTCCGGGCATGGCGCTCGAGGATCTCGACAAAGCTCGCGGCAGCCGGCGACAGGGTGCGCCGCGCCGCGCTGTAGATGCACACCTCGCGGTGGAAGTCGGGCGATTCGAGCCGCACCATCTGCAGGCCGTGGGCGCGCACCAGCGGCGCCGAATAGGTCGGGCACACCGTGAGCCCGAGCCCCGAGGCCACCATGCCGAGCGCGGTGGTCATGTACGACACCTCCTGGGTGCCCGGGCGCAGCATGAGCTCGCGCTCGGCCGGCGCGAGCTCGGGCAGCACGCGCTGGCGGAAGTCGCGCGTGGGCGCGATGAAGGTGTAGGGGCCGAGTTCATGCCAGCGCACCTTGCGGCGCTTCGCAAAGGCGTGGCCGGGCGGGCAGATCAGCCAGTGGCGGTCGCGGAACAGCGTGCGGCGCTCGACGGCGCCGTCGACCGCCACGTCCTGTCCCACCGCAAGCTCCACGTCACCGGCCGTCACGCCGGCCAGCAGGTGCTCGGGCAGCGTGTCGGCCAAGCGCACATCGACGTCGGGGAACGCCTCGCGGTAGAGCGCGATCACGCGCGGCATCAGCGTGCAGGCCATGAGCTGAGC
>NZ_JBFTPJ010000063.1:0-11735 GCF_056398445.1 Variovorax sp. 01T439_2 | reverse complement strand
CTCCGGGCTTACCAAGTTGTTCTGCAGCAGCCCGTCGTAGGAAGTGAAGGCCAGCGCCAGCACGGCCCAGCCCGCCACCAGCCGCCCCTCGGGAAACTTGGCGCGCAGCGCCTTGCGCAGGTTCACCGCGAAGATCAGCACCGTGACGGGCAGCACCGCCAGGTTGAGCAGCGGCGTGAAGAGGTAGAGGCTGGGTATCGCCCTGGACACATGGGGCAGCGTCGCCATGCTGCAGGCCAGCGCCAGCCCCACCGACAAGCGCGTGAGCCAGCGCGAGGGCTGCTGGTGCAGGCGCTGCAGGAACAGGTGGATGAGGATGATCAGCCAGAGCAGCGAAGCCACGGTGATCCATTCGAACCACTCGTCCGAGACCAGCAGGTAGTCGCCGCTCACGAAGTAGTGCAGCATGCGCAGGAAGGCCATTGCCGAAATGGCGAAGAACAGCAGGTAGAGCGATTCGCGCCGCTTGCCCAGCCACACCGCGAAGGCAAAGGCACCCACCGCCAGGAAGGCCGCGCTGCCCATGAACGGCAGCTGCACCTGCAGCAGCTGGCGCAGCAGGTAGCGCCAGCTCAGCGAACCCTCGCCGCCCACCCACACGGTGGAGAACCCGCTCCCGCTGCTGGGCAGGCGGTCGACGCGGATCAGCACCGACGCCGGGGACGGCGTGTTCGCCGCCGCATTCAGCGGCAACAGCAGCGGATGGTTGTAGCCGTTGTGCACCGCGCTGCCCTGCGACTGGTAGAGCAGCACGCCATCGCCGTACACCGCGATGCGGCCCAGGGTCTTCCAGCGCGGCAGGTACAGGAGCAGCGGCTGCCGCGCCGGTGGCGCCAGCCCGGACAGGTCGATGCGGTACCAGTCGGTGACGGTGCGCACACTGCCGGCCGGCGTGGGCACCAGCTCGCGCGCGGCCGTGCGCGGCAGGTCGACCGTCTGCCATCCCTCGCGCGGCAGGCCGGCGTCCTCGATGCGCCGCGGCGGAGCCGAATAGCCCGTGCCGGGAACGGACAGCAGTTCGGCCCGCGTGATCTGGACCGCGCCGCCCTGCTGCGGCGCCGCATCCGTGGCCGGTGCGCCGGCGGTGCTCGCACAGGGCAGCAGGGCCAAGGGCAGGGCGAGCCACAGCGTTGCGGTCCACCGGCCAAGGGCAACGCGGGATGGTTTCATCAGGACACAATTATGTGCTCGTCAAAATTTTCCATTAAATGGAAAAGAACGGCAAATTCCCTGCGCGGTCGAGCGGTGCCGAGGGCGGGCGCTCGTCTGCCGGATTCCGGTGGTTAAGGGTTTGCACCAGATCGCCAAGAAAGCAGCCAGAAAGATAATTTCCATTCATTGGAACTAATCGCAAAACTTTCATGGCCGAGCGTCCTTCATTGACAGGTGTCTTCCCTGTTCTTCCCACGCCCTTCGATGCCCAGGGGCGGCCCGACGCGGATTCGCTGCGCAGGCTGGCCGAATATCTGATCCGGTGCGGCGTCGATGGCATGACCTACCCGGGTGTCGCCAGCGAGGTGGGCCAGCTGACCCCCGACGAACGGCAATCGCTGCTGGGCGTCGTGCTGGCCGAGGTGGCTGGCCGCGTTCCGGTGATCGCGGGCGTTTCGAGCGGCGACACCGCGACGACCGTTCGCCTCGCGGCGGAGGCAAGCGCACGCGGCGCGGCCGCGTTGATGGTGGCGGTGCCGCCGGACCGCAAAGGCGCGGCCGAGCAGATCGCCTATTTCAGCGAGGTCGCGCGGGCCGCCGAGGGGACTGCGCTGATGCTGCAGAACGTGCCGCCGCCGGTAGGTGCGGGGCTGGACCCCGAGGTGGTGCTCGAAATCCTCGCGGCGGTTCCGTCGATCCGGTATGTCAAGGAGGAAACGCTGCCGAGCGGGCAGCGCCTTTCGGTGCTGCGCGACAAGGCGCCGGCCAGCCTGCTGGGCGTCTTCGGCGGCGCGGGCGGGCGCTACATCACCGACGAACTGCGCCGCGGCGCGGCCGGCACCATGCCCGCGATCGAGCTGGCGGAGGTGCACACCACGCTCTTCAAGGCGCACCGCGCGGGCGACGCCGACCGGGTCCGCGCGCTCTTCACGCGCATGCTGCCGGTGCTGAACGTGCAGGCGGTGTTCCGCTGGTCGCTGACGAAGTACGTGCTCAAGAAGCGCGGCCTCATCGCCGACACGCGCCAGCGCATGCCGGGCCCGCTGCTCGACGCGCAGGACATGGCGGATGTCGACGCCTTCCTGGCGGACATCGCGGACCTGCTGCTGCCGCAGGACCGGCTGCCATGACCGGCTTCGCGAAGATCGCGCAGGTCGAGAGCTTCATCGTCTCGCTGCCGCGCGACACGCCCTACCTCGGACCCCTGGGGCCCGGCGAGAAGATCAACGAGCGCGGCTACCTCGTGCGCAGCGGCAATCGCGCGATCTATCCGTCGACCGACATGTCGGTGCTGATCAGGATCACCGCCGACGACGGCACCGTCGGCTGGGGCGAGACCTACGGCATCGTCGCGCCCGACGCGGTCACGAGCATCATCGACGACGTGATCGGGCCGGTGATCGTGGGCCGCGATCCGCGCGACGCGGTGGTGATCCAGGAAGACCTCTACGACCTGATGCGCGTGCGCGGCTTCTTCGGGGGCTTCTACGTCGATGCCATCGCGGGTGTCGACATCGCGGTGTGGGACCTCTTCGGAAAGCTGGTGGGCCAGCCCGTGGTCAAGCTGCTCGGCGGCCAGCGGCTCCAGACCGTGCCGGCCTACGTGTCCGGCCTTCCGGGCGCGACCCTCGCGGCCCGGCTCGAGCTCGCGCGCGGCTTCGTCGCCAAGGGCTTCGATGCCTTCAAGTACCACGCGGCCGTTTCCTTCGATGGCATCGTGGCCGAGATGCGGACGCTGCGCGAAGGCCTGGGCGACGGCGTCAGGCTGATGGTCGACCTGCACTGGAAGTTCACCGCGCAGGAAGCGGTGCAGCTCATCGACCAGCTCGCGCCCTACAGGCCCTACTTCGTCGAGGCCCCCTGCCAGCCCGAGGACATCGAGGGCCAGGCCCATGTGGGCGCGAGCGTGCGCGTGCCGCTCGCGCTGGGGGAGGAGTGGCGCACGGTCTTCGAATACCGCCCTCGCCTGGAGCGGCGCGCAATGTCGATCGTGCAGCCCGAGATGGGGCACACCGGCATCAGCCAGTTCATGCAGATCGGCCGCATGGCCCATGCGTTCCACATGAAGGTGATCCCGCACGCCAGCATCGGCCTGGGCATCTACCAGGCCGCGAGCCTGCACGCCACGGCCGCGCTGCCCAATGCGCCGATGCACGAATACCAGCACTCGGTCTTCGACCGCAACCTGAAGTACGTGCGGACTGCGATGCGCTGCGACGCCGGGGCCTTCCATCTGCCCGAGGGCCCGGGCCTGGGCATCGAGCCCGCCCCGGAAGTCTGGCAGTTCCTCAGAAAGAAAGGCGCTGCGCAATGAAGGCGTCATTGATCGCCATCGACTGGGGCACTTCCAACCTGCGCGCGAGCCTGCTCGATGCGCATGGCGGCCTCCTCGAAGCCCGCAGCGCACCCGGCGGCGTAATGGCCGTGCCCGACCGGCGTTTCGCCGAGGCACTGCTGGCGCTGTGCGGCGACTGGATCGACGCGCATGCGGTGCCGCTGATTGCGAGCGGCATGATCGGCAGCCGCCAGGGCTGGCAGGAGGCGCCCTATGTCGCCTGTCCGGCCGGGCTGCCGGCCGCCGCGGCGCAGCTGGTGCGGGYGGAGGTCAGGCCCGGTGCGGTGCTGCACATCGTGCCCGGCATCCGTTGCATCGGCATCGACGGCGTGCACGACGTGATGCGCGGCGAGGAAACCCAGCTCTGGGGCGCAGGCCTTGCGGCCGGCGACTGCTGCGTGCTGCCCGGCACGCACAGCAAATGGGCCTGGCTGGGCGAGGAGGGCAAGGTCGAGCGCTTCGAGACCTTCATGACCGGCGAGTTCTATGGCCTGCTGACGAAGCACGGCATCCTCGGCCGGCTCATGGCGTTCGGCACGGCGCGGCCCGAGACCTTCGATGCCGGCGTCCGGCTGGGCCTGGCACAGCATGGCAACGCATTGCACGTGGTGTTTGCGGCGCGCACCGCCGGGCTCATGGGCGACATCGATCCGGAGGGCCTGCCGGACTATCTCTCGGGCATCCTGATCGGCCTGGAGATCGCGAGCGCGACCGCGCGGCATCCGCAGCGCAGCGTCACCTTGCTGGGTGACGACGACCTGTGCAGCCGCTACGAAACCGCGCTTGGCATCGCCGGGGTGGACACGCGCCGCGCGAGCGACGGGGCGACCACGCGAGGGCAATGGCGCGTCGCCCTCCAGGCTGGCCTCGCGAAGTACATGGCATGAACGGCGTCATTGCCATCAATTCGCTGATCGAGTTCAAGGAGACAAAGATGGTGTTCCACAAAGACAAGAGATTCGTCCTGCGTCTCGCGCTTGCCTGCGCGCTGCTTCCCGCCTTCGGCGGCGCGCAGGCGCAGTCTGCGCCGGCGGCTGCGTATCCGTCCAAGCCGATCAAGTTCATCGTGCCGGTGCCGGCCGGCGGCGCCRCCGACGCCATGGCCCGCATGATCGCCACGCACCTGCAGACCGCGTGGGGCCAGGCCGTGGTGGTCGACAACAAGCCCGGCGCCGGTTCGAGCGTGGGGATGGCGGTGGTTGCCAAGGCCGCGCCGGACGGCTACACCATCGGCATGGGCAATGTCGCGGCCAACGCCATCAACCCCGCCGTGCGGCCCGAGGCCTTCCCCTACGATCCGGTGAAGGACTTCGCCGCGGTCACCATGGTGGGCATCACGCCGCTGATCCTGGTGGTGAATCCGCAGAAGGTGCCGGCGCGCACGCTGCCCGAGTTCCTCGCGTACCTCAAGGCGCACCCGGGGCAGCTCAGCTATGGCTCTTCCGGCGCAGGCTCGGCGCTGCACGTGGGCATGGAACTCTTCCTGCAGAAAACCGGCACCTCGATGGTCCATGTCGGCTACAAGGGCTCGGCGCCCATGCTGACCGACCTGCTCGGCGGACAGGTCGATGCCGCCATGGATGCGGCCGCCACCTCCTGGCCGCAGGTGCAATCGGGCAAGCTGCGCGCGCTGGGCGTCTCGACGGCGCAGCGGGTGTTCTTCGCGCCCGAGCTGCCGCCCATCGCCGAGTCCGTGAAGGGCTTCGAGATGAATCCCTGGCACGGCGTCATGGCGCCGGCCGGCACGCCGCCCGCCATCGTCGACAAGCTCGCGGCCGAGATCCAGGCGTTCCTGCGCCTGCCCGACACCGAAGCCAAGCTGCGCGAGCGCGGCGTGGTGCGCGTGGGCTCGAGTCCCGCGGAGTTCGCGAAGAGCCTGCGCGATGAAGCGGCCTTCTACAAGAAGCTCGCAGCCGACGCGGGCATCAAGGCCGAATGAGCCGCCGGACCCGGGACCGCGCCATGCGAGCTTCGGCAACTGCTTTCCCGCTTCCGCGCCGCGCCATGCTCGGCCTGCTGGCCGCCTCGGCGGCGCCGTCGCTCTGGCCCGTGCCTGCCCGCGCGCAGGAGGCGTGGCCCACGCGGCCCCTCACCGTGATCGTTCCCTTCGCGCCGGGCGGCGCGGGCAATGGGTCCGTGCGCATCCTGGCCGAGCTGATCGGGCCGCGCATCGGCCAGCCGCTGGTGGTCGACAACCGGCCGGGTGCGGGCGGCATCACCGGCACCGCGATGGTGGCCTCGAGCAATGACGACCACATGCTGCTGATGGGCAGCACCACCATGACCATCCTGCCGGCGCTGCGCAGCGACCTCGGCTACGACGTGCAGCGCGACCTGCAGCCGGTGGGCATGATCTCGACGCAGCCGCTGGTGCTGGCCGTGGGCGCTGGTTCGCCGGTGCGCAGCCTCGACGATCTCGTGGCGCGCGGCCGCGCGGGCGAGCTGAGCGCCGGCAACAGCGGCGTCGGCACGCTCTCTCACCTGGCCACCGAGCTGCTCAACCGCAAGCTCGGCACGCGCCTGCTGCCGGTGCCCTACAAGGGCGACAGCGTGCTGATCCCCGATGTCGCGGCGGGCACCGTCTCCGTGGGCGTGATGAATCTTCCGGTCGCGCTGCCGCTGGTCCAGGCCGGCCGCCTGCGCGCGGTGGCCGTCACCTCGGCGCAGCCCCTCGCGGGCCTGCCCGGTGTGCCGGTGCTGCGCTCGCTCGGCCAGGAGTTCGTCATCTCCGGCTGGGCCGCACTCTTTGCGGGCCGCAAGGTGCCCGCGGCGGGCGTGGCGCGGCTCGAGAAGCTGCTGCGCGAAGCCATGGACACGCCGGCCGTGCGCGAGCGCTTCGCCAGCTTCGGCGTGACGCCGTCGGCTTCGACACCATCGCAGCTGCGCGAGTACGTCCGCAACGAAACCGCGCGGTGGGGAGACGTGGTGCGCAGCCGCGGCATCAAGCTCGAGTGAGGCGCGCGGGCGCCGGCCTGCAGGAAGGCTCCAACTAGAATTCGGCTGCCCATGTTCCGCTCTTCGGAACTCCTTCCCACGTATTCATGACACGCACCACCGGAGCGATCTCCAAGGGAGACAGCACATCCCAACGTCCGGCGGCTGAAACGCACGACCAGGCATCCGATTCCGCGCGGCCGTCGACACCAGGTCTCGGCGTGCTGGAAAAGGCGATGAACCTGCTGAACATCGTGTCGGCACGCCGCACGCCGATGACCTTCACCGAACTGCTGCGCGCCTGCGACCTGCCCAAGGCCACGCTGCACCGCATCCTCGCGACGCTGGTGCGCGAAGGGCTGCTGCGGCACAACGCCTACGATAAGACTTTCCAGCTCGGGCTGCGCCTGCTCGAGCTGGCACACGACGTATGGAGCGAGTTCGATCTGCGCGTCGCGGCCCAGGACGAGCTCGCGCGGCTGCGCGATGCGCTGGGCGAGACCGTGGAACTCACGGTGCTCGATGGCCGGTGCGTGGTCATCCTGGCCAGCGAGCCGGGGGACGAGGCGTCGGGCGCACGCTCCGCGGTCGGGCAGCGCTTGCCGGTGCATGCGTCCGCGGCGGGCAAGGCGATTGCAGCGAACCTCGATTCCTCGGGCCAGCGGCGGCTGATCCAGGCGCTCGACCTGGAGCGCTTCACGCCGCGCACGATCGTGACGCCGACCGAGCTGCATGCCGAATTCGACCTGGTGCGCGCACGCGGCTATGCGATCGAGCAGGGCGAGCGCGCGCCGGATCGCGCGGCAGTGGCCGCGCCGATCTTCGACTACGAGGGCCGTCCGATCGGTGCCGTCGCCATCAGCACCGATGCGAGCCGGCTGGACGCGGCGCGCGCCCACACCCTGTCGTCCGCGCTGATGGGCGCCGCCCGCAGCATCACCCACAGCGCGGCGGGCAAGGCCATGTCCATTGCCACCCAGTCGCCGCCCGAAACCACCTCGTCCGTCGAAGTGCGCTGCGTGAGCGAAGTGCGTTCGCTGCTGGGCGAAGGACCGATGTGGTCGCCTCGCGACAATGCGCTCTACTGGGTCGACATCCTCACGCCCTCGGTGCACCGCTACGACGCCGCGACGGGCGTGGACACCGAGACGCCGCTCGGAACCATGGCGAGCCTGGTCGTGCCCAAGGCCAGCGGCGGCCTGCTGGTTGCAACGCCAGGGGGGATCATGGCGCTCGATCTCTCCACACGGCGGCTGACCGCCTTCTGCCACCCCGAAGCGGGCCGCACCAATGTTCGCTACAACGACGGCAAGTGCGACCGGCGCGGGCGGCTGTGGGTCGGTTCGATGGACATGGCCGCGGCGGCCAACCGGGGCCACCTGTTCTGCGTCGAGGCGAACGGCAGCTGGAAGCAGGTCGACACCGGGTTCACGGTGCCCAACGGCATTGGCTGGAGCCCCGACAACAAGACCATGTACGTCACCGACACGTACCGCCAGACCATCTACCGCTACGACTTCGACCTCGCCTGCGGAACCGTTGGCAACCGGCGCCCGCTGATCACCATCGCGGCCTCCGACGGCAAGCCCGACGGCCTGACGGTCGACGACCAGGGCTGCCTGTGGATCGCCCTCTGGGACGCCTGGCAGATCGCGCGCTTCTCGCCGGAAGGCCAGCTCATGCAGCGCCTGCGCGTGCCGGTTCCGCGTCCCACCAGCTGCTGCTTCGGGGGCGACAACCTGGACACGCTGTTTGTCACGAGTGCCTCCTTGCGCCTGAGCGAGGAGCAACTGGCGACCGCGCCGCTGTCCGGTTCGTTGTTCGCCATTCAGCTGCCGGATGCGCGGGGCTTGCCCGAGGCGGCATTCGCTGGTTGAAGTGCGCCGTGCGCCGTGCGCCGTGAAGCCTCAGCGTGATGGAAGCTTGCCCGGCGATCTGCGCCGCGGMCTGGGTGTCGACGCCATGTAGATCGCGAGGGCAATGCCAATCGCACTGACGCACAGCGGGGCAACGACCGAGAGCCATCGGCTCCGCTGCACCGGCGCCGCCGCTGCTTGCGGCCGGCGCGCGGGTGGATCTGCGCGATCGAGCTGCACGGGCAGCACCTCGGCGTCGAACATGTAGCCGCGCCGCGGCGATGTCGCAATCAATGTCGCGCCGTGATCGCCCAGGCGGCTGCGCAGTTCGCCGATGCAATGCACGAGCGAGTCGTGCGTGACCACCACGTCCGGCCACAGGCTGTCCATCAACTCCGTCTTGCCGATGAGGCGCTGGGGATTGGCGAGGAAGAAGCGCAGCAGCGCATCGGGCTTGGGGCTGAGCGGGATCAGCGTGCCACCCTGGCGAAGCTGGCCGCGTTCGAAGTCGAACTCGAAGCCCGCGAACTGAACCGCTGTTGCGACTCCGGCTCGGCCCCGCAAGCTTGCGGATGCGAGCGGATCTCGCTCATTGGCTGGTGGTTGCCGTTCGTACATGGACGCATCTCTCGAGATTGCCGCAGTGGCATTGAACACAGCGAACCGCTCGGAGATTCTGTTCCTGTTTGCTTCGCTCCGGAAGGCCATGAAGGCTTTTCTCTTCGCGAAATCATCGCCACATCTTCGCAGTTCGGTCCTGAAGAAGCTGCGTGCTTCACCTATCGTGGATGGGTGGCATTCGCCGCAGGTTCGGGGAGCTCATCGCGTAGGTACCCATGTGCTCGATCGGAGCGAATCATGCAAGTGCGAATCTTCTGCTCGATGTTCTTCAGCGCGATGGCGCTCTTCCCACCGATCGCCCACGTGACCGCAGCCGAGGAACGCGTCTACCTGGGCAAGGCCGAGATCGAGAGCGTGCTCATCGACAAGGGCATCGAGTCGAGGAACCGGTCGACGGGCATGGTGTCGCACTGGATCTTTCGGCCTGACGGCCGTGTCGAGTTCGCCAACAAGAGCGGACCGGGCAGCGCCTCGGGAACATGGGTGGTCCAGACCGACGGCTTGATGTGCGTCACGATGCTCACTCGAACCGGCTGCCGCTATTGGTTTCGCCAAGGCAGTACGTTCGCCAATGCGCTGGGCAAGGAGCCCGACTCGCCACTTGTTGMAGAGATCGCGTTCGAGTAGCCGAAGGTATCCGGCGCTGCACCCAAAGCCCGCAGAGGCAAGTATTCTTGCGCCGTCGCAGATGCGACGGAGGCAACGGACATGTACATCGAACAAGGCGGCGAAGGCCCGGACCTGCTCCTCTTGCTGCACGGAATGGGCGCGACGGGCGCGGTGTGGTCGCCCATGTGCGCCGAGGCCGGTGCCCGCTGGAGCGGCCGCTGGCTCGTGCCCGACCTGCCCGGCCACGGCCAGTCGGCCCGGCAGGACTCCTATGCCATCGGCCAGTACGCCGCCAGCGTGGCGCGCGCCGCGCTCCCGCACATCCGTCCCGAGGGCCGCTTCGTGGTGCTCGGGCATTCGCTCGGCGGAGTGATCGCGCTCGCGCTGGCCACGGGCTGGTTCGGCGTCGCGCCGCACTGGGTGTTCGCGGCCGGCATCAAGCTCGCGTGGAGCGACGACGAGCTGCGCCGCATGGAGGCGCTGGCGTCACAGCCCGCCAGGAAATTCGCCACCGAACAAGAAGCGTGGGACAGGTACCTCAAGGTCTGCGGCCTGGCCGGCATCGCCGATGCGGCGGCAGCCGTCGTTGCGCGGGGCATCGCGCGCGACGCCGACGGCTGGCGTCTTGCAATGGATCCCCGGGCCCATGCCGTGGGCAAGCCGCCGGTGCCCGAACTGGCGGCGCTCGCGCGCTGCCCTGTCCACCTTGCCCGCGGGCAACACGACGCGCTGGTCACGACGGCGCAGACCCGCGAGATCGACCCCGATGCGCGCGAGCTCGGGCCGCACGGCCACAACGTGATGGTCGAGGCCCCCGCTCAGGTCTGGGATTGGGTGGCCTCGCTCAGCTGAGCGAAGCGAATCGGCACCACCCTTGCTTCGGCCGCGCGCGCCCGCAGCTGGCCGCAGCCGCCGTCGACATCCTGCCCGGCCGAATGGCGCAGCTTGGTCAGGATGCCGCGCTGGTGCAGCGTGCGCGCCATCTGTTCGCAGCGCCCCAGCGAGGGGCGGCTGAAGGCCACGCCCTCCACGGCGTTGAAGGGGATCATGTTCAGCACGCCGAACTTGCCGGAGAGCAGCCTCACGATGCCTTCGATCTCCTCCGGCCCGTCATTGATGCCTTCCAGCAGCGTCCACTGGTACTGGATCGGGTAGCCGGTGGTCCGGGCGTAGCGCTCGCCTGCGTCGACCAGTTCCTCGGGCGTCATGTTCGGCGCGCGCGGCAGCAGCTTCTTGCGCAGGTCGGCCTTGGTGGTGTGCAAGGAGAGCGCGAGCGCGGGCCTGACACGCGCCTGCTGCAGCCTTTCGAACGCGCGCGGATCGCCCACGGTCGAGACACCAGGTTCTTGTGGCCGATGTTGCCCACCGTGCCGAGCAGCTCGATCGCCTCCATCACGTTGTCCAGGTTGTGGGCCGGTTCGCCCATGCCCATGAACACCACCTTGCGCACCGGCCGGCGCATGCGCGCGAGGGCGACCTGCGCAATGATCTCGGCGCTGCCGACCTGGCGCAGCAACCCGTCGCGCCCCGTCATGCAGAACTGGCACTCGACCGCGCAGCCCACCTGCGACGAGACGCACAGGCCATCCCGCGGCAGCAGCACGCTCTCCACCGTCTGGCCGTCCGCCAGCGCGACCAGCAGCCGCTCGGAACCATCGGCGCCGGGATGCACCGCGTGGATGCGCGCCAGGCCTGCAAGCTCCGCTTCGATGGCGGGCAGGGCCGCCAGCAGCGACGACGGAAAGAAGCTCGCCGGCAGGCGTCGGCCGCTGTTGCGGGGCAGTGCGTGGGACCACAGCCGCAGGATGCGCTGCTCGTGGCTGGGGCCTGCACCGGCTTCCCGCAGTCGTTGTTTCAGTTCGTGGATTCGCATGCGTGGGTCATTTTGGTGCCGCCTCGTCCCGGCCGTGTCTCAGCCGCATTTTTGGAAGCGCCTGCATTCGGCGGCCGTCGGGATGTCAATGTGTTCTCCGCGTCGTGAAGGAAATGAGGCAGCCTGCGATTTTGCCAAGACGGTTCGCCGACCCCGTCCACCTTGGGGCGACAAGACGCGCTCAGGTGGCGTGTGCCGACGCAGCCAGCGGCTGGACTGCCAGCCGCAACCCCATTGCCTTCAGAATGGCCGACGAGCTGCTGAGCGCCGGATTCCCCTTCGGAGCAAGCGTCCGATAAAGCTGTGTCGGGTTCAGGTGGGCCTGCTCGGAACAGCCTGAACCCCACCCAAAGCT
>NZ_JBFTPJ010000062.1:0-11787 GCF_056398445.1 Variovorax sp. 01T439_2 | reverse complement strand
GACCTTCTTGACCGGCTCATGCAGCTTGTGAAGCGCCCTTTGTGCCAACGTCCTCGGCGTGAGCGCTTCCTCCAGTCCCCGAACAATCGCGATGCCGGGGTTCAACCTCGTCTGCCAAAGGTCCACGTATGCGACGGTGAAGCCGGCAGCGTCGGCTGCTGGCGTCAGGTCTTTGCGCAGGAACACCGTCTTCCCAGTGCGCCGGGGGGCGAAAATGGTCGTACTCACAACCGGCCCGGCTTGCAACAGGGCCAGGTAGCGCTTTGCGAGCTCCGGTCGGGGGCAGTGCCAAATCTGGTTCAGTTCCATACGAAAAATTATAGTCGGATCTCATAATTATTGAAATCATGTTTAATTTTTCATAGTGCTCGCGCCGCCTTCGTCACAGGAGGGGACAGGACCGCCTCCACGCCGCCCACGTTCGTCCCGGCTGATAGGGCTTGTCTCAGACATTAAGCGCCGTCTCGGACATTCATGGCAAAGAACAGCAGGCTTCGAGCAAGTTGAACCGAGCCGTGATGCAACCGAAAATCAACCGACGCATACCCGAGCGAGGAACACCCCATGACTGCCATCGAGGCTCGCCTGCTCAAGCGCCTGAAGCAACTGCCGTCCGGCCGCCTGGCCGAAGTGGTGGACTTCGTCGAGTTCCTGGCCGCACGCGAGGAGCGCGCGGCGGCCGCTGCGCGCCTGGGTGAAGCCATGACCAAGCTCGATGCACTGAACCTGGCGCCGCTGTCGGAGGACGAGATCGAGGAAGAAGTGCAGGCCGCCCGCAAGGCGCGCCGCCCAGGCGCCTGAGACCAGGCGCCGTGCGCTTCGTGGTCGACACCCACCTGCTCGTCGCGGTCATCACCTCCGCCGGCCCGCCGCGCCAACTGATGGACGCGAAAATCGTCGAGAGGTCCTGCTCGTAACTTCCAGCTCAGCGCGCTAGCAGCCTCCAAATCGATCAGGCAGGCGCYCCGGCGCAGGCAGCCCTTCGATCCGGAACAGCCCGCCATCGTGCGTCTTGTTCCCTTCCAGGCGCGCGCTGCGGAAAATGCTGGTCAGGTAGATGCAGTCCAGGTGCGGCCCGCCGAAGCAGATGCTCGTCGGATAGCTCGCAGGCAGATCGATCAGCCGCTCCAGCCTGCCGTCGGGCGCAAGGCGAGCGAGCTTGGCGGCGCGGGTCAGTACGGTCCAGACGAAGCCCTCCGCATCGACCGTCGCGCCATCGGGGCCCGAATCGAATTCATGCGTCCTCGCGAACATGCGCTTGTGGCGCAGCGGGCCGTCGGGGTCGTAGTCCCAGGCCCAGATGGTGCGTTCCAGGCTGTCGGCCAGGTACAGCACGCGGCCGTCGGGGCTGAAGCAGGGTCCGTTGGCAAAGCCGATGTCGTCGGCCAGCTGCTCCACCCGGCGATCGGTGCGCAGCCGGTAGAGCCCTCCGATGACCGCCTCGCCAGGCTGGCGGTCGACGTGCATGGTGCCGGCCAGGAAATGGCCAGCCGCGTCGCACTTGCCGTCGTTGAAGCGCACCTTCGGGTGATCCACCGGGATGCGGGCCAGCGGCTCCAGCGTGCGGGTGGCGAAGTCGTAGCGCGCGAAGCTGTTGCGCAGCGCCACCACCACGGCCGCGCCGCGGCAGGGCGCAATCGAGCCCACGGGCGCCGGCAGCTCATGCCGCTCGGCCTGCCCGGCTCCGGCTTGCAGCCGCCACAGCGCGCCGCCCAGCGCGTCGATCCAGTTCAGCGCCTGCGCGTCGGCATCCCAGCAAGGGCTCTCGCCCAGCTGGTCCCGGGTGGTTCCGATTCTGGTGATCTGCACGGTCATCGGCGAAGTGTGCAGGGCCGGGCTGTGCGCTGCCGGCGCTTCCCGCAAAGCTGCTTTTCATTTCGTGCAGCGCAGCGCCAAGGGCGGCCACCTAGACTGGCTCCAGAGCCCGATTCCGGGCCGGAACAGGAGACAAGAATGAGCTACCGCAAACTCGTGATCGGGCTGGCGCTGGGTGCCTGCGTGCTCGTCGCGCCCGCACTCGCCCAGCAGGTGACCCGCATCGTCGTGCCCTTTGCCGCCGGCGGCGGCACCGACCAGTACTGCCGCATCCTGGCCCAGGAGCTCAACAAGCAGGGCCTGAACGTCATCATCGAGAACAAGCCCGGCGCAAGCGGCATCCTCGCCGCCGACTACGTCGCGCGCGCCAAGCCCGACGGGCAGACGGTGCTCGTGTCCTCGCTGGGCACGCTCGCGAACAACAGCGTGCTCTACGACAAGCTGCCCTACGACCCCGCGAAGGACTTTGCGGCCGTCACGCAGATCGCCTACCAGCCCGCCATCGTCGTCGGACGCACCGACCTGCCCTACAAGAACATCAAGGAAATGGTGGCCTATGCCAAGCAGAACCCCGGCAAGATCAACCGCGGTTCGCCGGGCGCGGCCATCCTGACCAACCTCGCGCCCATCGCTTTCGAGAAGGAACAAGGCTTCAGCACGCTGCACATTCCCTTCAACGGCGATGCGCCCGCGCTGCAAGCCCTGCTGGGCAACCAGATCGACATCCACGGCACCTCCATCACGGGATCGCTGCCCTACGTGAAGGCCGGCAAGCTGCGCGTGCTGGGCGTGATGGATTCGAAGCGCCTGCCGCAGGTGCCCGACGCACCCACCTTCAAGGAGCAGGGCTTCGACATGGAAGCCACGCTCTGGTATTCGCTCTCGGTGCCCGCCGGCACGCCGCGGCCCGCAATCGAGCGCCTGAACAAGGCCGTCAACCAGGTGATCGCCGACCCCGACTTCGTGGCGCGCGCCCGCGCCATCGGCATGGAGCCGCGCGGCGGCACGCCGGAGGAGCTCGACAAGTTCATCAAGGCCGAGGCGGACCGCTGGCTTCCCGTGCTGCGCGGGCTGAACTTGCCGAAGCAGTCGCACTGAATAATGCCGTCCAGGCGCGACGTCGGCCTTCCTTTTTTGTAGTTACAGAATAACCCCTGCACACGGATTAATCTCTATGGCACCGGCGGATTGCGCAAGGTGCGTTGGTCGCGCCCCGGCATGGGCAAGCGCGGCGGCGCCCGTGTGATTTATTTCAACCGCAACGAGCAGGACGATCTGGTACTGCTGCTGGTCTACGTAAAGGCCAAGTTCGACAACATCCCCGCCGCGATCCTGCTGAAATTGAAGGAGGCCATCGATGCCGAAGATTGACAAGGAAATGGCGCAGTTCGAGAAGGACCTGCTCCAGTCCATGGGAGAAATGAAGCGCGGCGAGCATGCGGCCGTGCACACGCCCGCGCAGATCGAGGCGCGCAAGCGTGGCCGGCCTGCTGGCAGTGTGAAGGCCGACGCCAAGGTGTCGACCGCCATCCGGCTGGAGGCATTGAAGGCGGCCGGGCCCGGTTGGCAGACGCGCGCGAATGACGCACTGCGCGATGTGTTCGTGGCGAAGGCGACGCCTGGCACTCGTCCAAGACGCTCGCACAGAGCGCCAGAGCGAAGCTGATCACTCCTCTTCAACAAGTCGTCTGGAGATCGGGGTCAAGCGTTATTCAAACTGCGTCGTTCACGCGACGCGTCCTTCCGTCATTTGCTTTGAAAGAACATTATGAAGATAAAGCAGCTTGTCCTCTCCTGCGTCGTTGCGTTCGCCACCCTGGCCGCCTTCGCACCGACGATCGCTTCCGCCGCGCCCCACCATCGGGCGCACAAGGTGTGCAAGTGGAATGCGCACCATCACCACCGCGTCTGCCACTGGGTCCGCTGAACAACCAGACGCCGCTGCGCCTGCGGACCCCTGTCGAATGACACTCCTACGGGCCAGAGTTGATCACTCCCCTTGTTTTTGATAGGATTAAATCCTACTGCTTTGACCGGGGAGTTCACCATGCGCACGACGCAGCAACTGAGCATCACCCTGCCCAACGAAATGGCCGACGTGGTGAAAGCCAAGGTGCGCGCTGGTGAATACGCCACCGAAAGCGAAGTCATCCGCGACGGCTTGCGAGCGCTCCTGGCGCGTGATCGCGCCGTCGAAACCTGGCTGCACCGCCAGGTCGGCCCCGCCTACGATGCATTGAAAGCCGATCCGTCCCGCGCCGTCACGGCCGACCAGGTGCGCGCACGCCTGGCCGCTGAACACGCCAAGGCGCGGTGAGCTATCGCGTCGTGTTCTCTCCCGAGGCCGAGGAGCAGCCTGCGGCCTTGTACAGCTACATCGCCACCGCAGCTTCCCCCGAGATTGCTGCGCGGTACACCGAGGCCATCGTGACCTACTGCGAGGGCCTGCGCGCTTTTCCCCACCGTGGCACCAGACGCGATGATGTGCGGCCCGGCCTGCGCATCACCAACTACAGAAAACGCGCGGTGATCGCATTTTCGGTAGACGCCGAGCAGGTGTCCATCATCGGCGTGTTCTATGGCGACCAGGACTATGAAACCATCCTGGATGAGGACTTCGGGGACGACCTGGAACATTGAGCGCCTTGATGCTGCAGCATCGCCGGCTTCATCGGATAACGCTCCTGCGCACCAGCGAGTCGAGCCGGCCCTCCCCCATCTCCAGCAATTCGCGCAGCACCTCGCCCGTGTGCTCCCCCAGGTGCGGCGGCGGGTGGCGCACGTCCGAGCGCGCGCCGTCGATGACGTAGGGCGGCGCATGGACGGCCTGCGCGCCGGCCTCCGCGTCCTCGAAACGGTGCCAGACGCCGGCCTGCGCCGTCCGCTCTGACTGCAGCGCCTCGTACAGGCCCAACACCTCGCCGCATGGAATGCCGGCCTTGTCCATGCGTGCGAGCAGGTCGGCGCGCGGGAACTGCGCGATGCGGCCGAGCAGGATCGGCAGCAGCTCGTGGCGGTGCTTCGCGCGCTCGGTGTTGGTGGCGAACTTCGGATCGGCCGGCAGCTCGGGGCAGAGGATCACCTCGTCGCAGAACTTCCTGAACTGGCTGTTGTTGCCGACGGCGATCACCAGCGGGCCGTCCGCGGCCTCGAACACGCCGTAGGGCACGATGGACGGATGCGAGTTGCCGAACTTCGCGGGATCGCCCTCGTTGAGCCAGGCGGTCAGGCCGTAGTAGGACGTGATCATCATGCCGCTGTCGTAGAGCGACATCTGGATGTGGCGGCCTTCTCCGGTGCGCGTGCGCTCGTACAGCACCGCGAGGATCGCCTGGGCCGAATACATGCCGGTGAACATGTCGACCGCGGCAATGCCGAACTTGAGCGGCCCCTGGCCCTCCTCGCCGTTCATGGCCATGAGGCCGGTCTCGCCCTGGATCACCAGGTCGTACCCCGGCCGCGCCTTCTCGGGGCCCAGCACCGAGTAGCCCGAGATCGAGCAGTAGATGATCCCGGGATTGAGCTTGCGCAGGTCCTCGTAGCCCAGGCCCATCTTCTGTGCGCCGCCGTACTTGAAGTTCTGGATCACCACGTCGCACTGCGCCGCGAGCTCGCGCACGAGCGCCTGGCCGTCCTCGTCCTGCAGGTCCACGCAGATGGAGCGCTTGTTGCGATTGCAGCTGTTGAAGTAGGAGGTGTTGTGGCGGCCGATGCGCACGCCCCAGTCGCGCGTGTCGTCGCCGCGTTCGGGATGCTCGACCTTGATCACGTCGGCGCCCAGGTCGGCCAGCGCCATGCCGCACAGCGGGCCGGCCATCACGCGCGACAGGTCGAGTACGCGCACGCCGGCCAGGGGTTGCATGGAAAGGTGGTTCTTCATTCGACGGTCCTCGGGGCGCCCGCCCCGGGCGCCGGAACACCCAGTCTAGGAGCGCACCCCTGCCGCCATGCACCGGCGCATGAAAAGGTGCTTTGTAGTTTCAGTCGAGCCCGTCGAAGTCGGCGTCGTCGGGACCGATGTGCGCGGGCGAGCGCCAGCTGGCATCGCGCATCGAACGCGCGACCTGCTGCTCCACGCCCATCAGCACCGCGAAGATCGCCATGCGCACGGGGATGCCGTTGTCGGTCTGCCGGAAGATCGCCAGCCGCGGATCGTGGTTGAGGTCCACGCTCAGGTCGTTCGCGCCCGGACGCCCGTCGCGCGGCAAGGGGTGCATCAGGATGGTGTCGGGCTTGCAGGCTGCATCCACCAGGGCCTTGCACACCTGGAACTCGGGCGTGTAGCCCTCCAGCGTTTCTCCGTTCGCGAACCGCTCCTTCTGCACGCGCGTGGCGTAGACCACGTCGGCTCCGCGCAGCCCCTGTGCCAGCGAGGAGGTCTGCTCGACGACGTGGCCGTTGCGCGCGACCAGCTCGACCAGGTAGGCCGGCATCTCCAGCGAGGGCGGCGCAATCAGGGTGAACTTGAGACCGCGGTAGAGCGCCAGCAGCCGGATCAGCGAATGCACCGTGCGGCCGTACTTGAGGTCGCCGACCATCGCCACGTGCGTGCCGTCGACCAGCTTGCCCATGCGCGAGAACTCGCGCTGGATGGTGTACAGGTCGAGGATGGCCTGGCTCGGGTGTTCGCCGGGGCCGTCGCCGGCGTTGATGACCGGGATGTTGGTGGCGCGCGCGAACTCGGCCACCGAGCCCTGCTCCGGATGGCGCACCACCAGCGCGTCGACATAGCCGCTCATCACGCGGCTGGTGTCGTAGATCGACTCGCCCTTGGCCATCGACGAGAAGGTGAAGCCCGTGGTGTCGCACACCGTGCCGCCGAGCCGGCAGAAGGCGGCGCCGAAGCTCACGCGCGTGCGCGTGCTGGCCTCGAAGAACAGGCTGCCGAGCACGGCGCCTTCGAGGATGCGCGTGACTTTCTGCCGGCGCGCGATCGGCTGCATCACGTCGGCCACATGGAACAGGTCCTCGAGGCTGCCGCGGTCGAACTGCGCGACCGACAGCAGCTGCGGCTTGCCTTCGGCCGCGATGCGCTGCGCGAGCGGGCGCTGCCCCGTGCCCACCGGGCCGGCGCCGGTGTCGAGCGCCTCGCGCTGAAGAATCTCGGCAACGAACTTGCCGACCATCTCCGGCATCGCCCGCGACTCACTCGAATCGGACGGCAGCAGCCAGGTGTCGAGCGCACGGCGGCGCACGCCCAGCCGTTCGGAAAATGCGTCGCGCGTGAGATTGAGGCGGCGCATCGCGTCGCGCAGGAGGTCTTGCTGTTGGCTCATGCCTCAAATATACGCCATGCGCCAAAATTCTTTGGAAAAAATACTCAATGCGTATATTTTTTGATCGGATCACGCCGATCACTTGCCCTCCCGCACCAGCGCCGCTCCCTTCTCCGCAATCATGATCGACGCGGCATTGGTGTTGGTCGACACCATCGCCGGCATCACGGCCGCGTCGATCACGCGCAGCCGCTCGATGCCGCGCACGCGCAGTTGCGGGTCCACCACCGAGAGCGCGTCGCCGCCCATGCGGCAGGTGCCCGCGGGATGGAACACGGTGCCGCCCTTGTGGCGCGCGAAGGCCTCGAGCGCGGCGTCGTCGGCGGCTTCGCGCCCGGGCAGGTATTCGTCGTCCGTCACCAGGTCGCGGAACGCCGGTTGGCGGTAGATCTCGCGCAGCATCTTCAGGCCCGCCACCAGCACCTTGGCATCGTGCGGATCGCTCAGGTAGTTGGAGACGATGCGCGGCGGCGCCAGCGGATCGGCCGAGCGGATCCGCACCGTGCCGCGCGACAGCGGCCGGCACTGGGTGGCCGAGGCCGAGAAGCCCGAGAAGCGGTGCAGCGGATCGCCCGGCTTGYCCACCGACAGCGGCATCACGTTGAACAGCACGTCGGGGCGGCCGCCCTCGGCATGCGGGCTGCAGACCATGCCGCCGACCTGCCCCGCACCCACCGTGAGCGGGCCGCGCTGGCGGAACAGCCACTGCGCGCCCATCGTGGCCAGCGCGAGCGGGTTGCGCACCTGATCGTTCAGAGACATGCGCTTCCTGAGCCTGACGATCACGCGCGCCTGGTAGTGGTCCTGCAGGTTCTCGCCGACCTGCGGCGCATCGGCCTGCACCGCGATGCCGTGGCCGCGCAGCAGGCCGGCCGGGCCCACGCCCGACAGCTGCAGCAGCTGCGGCGACTGCAGTGCGCCCGCGGCCAGCAGCACCTCGGCATCCGCGCGCGCGTTGCGCAGTTCGCCGTCTTGCAGCCATTCCACGCCGACCGCGCGGCCCTGCTCGATCAGCACCCGCATCACGTGCACGCCGGTCAGCACCGTGAGGTTCGGCCGGGCGCGCACCGGCGCCAGGAAGGCCGTGGCCGCATCGCAGCGCCAGTGGCCGCGCAGCGTCAGCTGGTAGGCGCCCAGGCCTTCGGTGCGCGCGCCGTTGAAGTCCGGGTTGCGGCCGTGGCCGGCCTGCACGCCCGCCTCGATCCAGGCGGCGCAGTAGGGATGCTCGTTGCGCAGGTCCGAGACGCACAGCTCGCCCGAGGCGCCGTGGTATTCGCTCTCGCCGCCCTGGTAGCGCTCGGACTTCTTGAAGTACGGCAGCACCTCGCGAAAGCTCCAGCCCGTGGCACCCGCCACGCCGGCCCAGTCGTCGAAGTCGGCATGTTGGCCGCGGATGTACAGCAGGCCGTTGATCGCGCTGGAGCCGCCCAGCACCTTGCCGCGCGGCCACACGATGGCGCGGTTGCCCGTGGCCTCCTGCGGCTCCACGGCAAACTGCCATGAATAGCGCGGGTCGTAGATGGTGCGGAAGTAGCCGATCGGCATGCGCAGCCAGAAGGCACCGCCCTCCCCGCCCGCCTCGAGCACCAGCACGCGGCAGCGCGCATCAGCGCTCAGGCGGTTGGCCAGCACGCAACCGGCCGAACCGGCGCCGACGATGATGTAGTCGTAGCCGCCGGTGCCCGCCGTCATGCCTTGACCGTCTCCAGGAAGGGCTTGGCGTCGAAGTACTGCTCGGCCTTCAGTGCGCCCTGGATGTTGGCGTTGGCAACGAAGAAGTCCGTCACCTGCTGCAGCCACTTGGTGACGGTGCCGTCCTGGTAGCGCGTGCGCCATTCGGCGTTGGTGTAGTACTTGGAGGCCTTGAACTGCGCCTTGAAGTCCGCGAGCGGCACCTCCTTGTACTGGGTCTTCTGCAGCATCTCGGCCGCGGCGTCGGGCTTGCCGGTGACCACGTCGTTGACCTCGGCCCATGCGGCAATCAGCTTGGCGATGACGGCGCGGTTCTTGTCGTAGTAGTCGTTGCGCGCGGCCCAGCCGCCCATGATGGCGGCCTCGGGGAAGAAGGCCGAGGCGTCGATCAGCTTGCGCGCGCCCGGCAGCTTCTGGCGGATCACCGAATCGAAGGGCACCCACAGCGCCACCGCCGGCACCGCGCCGGAGATGAAGGAGGTGACGGCCTCGGTCATGCGCTGGTTGACCAGCTTCACGTCCTTGGCCGGGTCCAGGTTGCCCGAGCGCAGCGCGCGGTCCAGGAACACGTGCGCCGTGGTGCCGGTGGTGGTGGAGATCTGCTTGCCCTTGAGGTCGGCCACGGTCTTGATGCCGGCGTCCTCGCGCACCCACAGCTGGGCCGTCGCATACTCGATGTTGTTCATCAGGAACACCTTGCCCTGGCCGCGCGCCGGAAAGTTGGACACCACGGCGCCGGTGGACAGCATGTCCAGGCTGCCGCCGATCATGGCCTGGAACAGCTCCAGGCCGGTGGTGAACTGGATCATCTCCAGTTCGAGCCCCTGCTTCGCAAAGGCGCCGCTCTCCTGCCCGATCCAGATGTGGCCGTCCACGGCCGGGGTGTGCAGGTAGCCCACCTTGACCTTGGTCCGCGCCTGGGCGAAGGCCGGCATGCCGCCGGCCAGTGCGGCCGCGCCGGCGGCGGCCTGGATCAGTTGTCTGCGTCGAAGGGCCATGGTGTGTCTCCTGTGGCGGGGTGGTGAAAGCAGCTAGTCCGACATGCGCACGGCCTGCCTGGCCTGTGCGGCGTATTCCTGCATGACGAGCTCGCGGATGTGGGCGCGCAGCTCGGCGAAGCGCGGGTCCTCGTGCAGGTTTTCCGCGCGCGGGTAGCCGAAGGGAATGTCGATCACGGTGCGGATGCGCGCCGGCCGCGCCGTGACCACGACGATGCGCGACGACAGGTAGATCGCCTCTTCCACCGAGTGCGTGATCAGCATCACGGTCTTGCCGTCGCTCTGCAGCACCTGCAGCAGCAGGTCCTGCATGGCCGAGCGGGTCTGCGCATCGAGCGCGCCGAAGGGCTCGTCCATCAGCAGGAACTCCGGCCGCACCGCGTAGGCCCGCGCAATCGCCAGCCGCTGGCGCATGCCGCCCGACAGGTGCTTGGGAAAATGCCCCGCAAAGTCCGACAGCCCCATCAGCTGCATGTAGCGCTGCACGATCTCCTCGCGCTCGGCCGTCGGCACCCGGCTTGCGGAGAGCTTCAGGCCGAACTCGATGTTCTGCCGCACCGTGAGCCACGGGAACACGCCGTACTCCTGGAAGATCACGCCGCGGTCGGGCCCCGGCGCGGCCACCGGCTTGCCGTCGAGCAGCACCTGCCCGCTGGTGGGTTGGACGAAGCCGCCGACGATGTTCATCATCGTCGTCTTGCCGCAGCCCGACGGGCCGATGATGGAGACGAACTCGCCGTTGCGGATGTCGAACGACACGTCGTCGAGCACGCGCATGGGACCGTGCTCGGTCGGAAAATCGACCGACACGTGGTCGAAGCTGATGCGTACCGGTTGCTGTGGCGTCATGTCGAGCGGCCCTCCTTCAGGCGATGCGGTCCTGCCAGGCCACCAGCCGGCGCGTCGCAAGGCGCAGCAGCAGGTCCATGACGAGCGCGATCACGCCGATGCAGATGATGCCCACGTAGATGATGTCGAGCTGGAAGAATGACGAGGCGTTCTGGATCAGCGCACCCAGGCCCTGCTGCGCCGCGATCAGCTCGGACGCGACCAGCGTGGCCCACGCCACGCCGAGCGCCACGCGCACCGCCGTGAGGATGTGCGGAATGGTGAGCGGCACGATCACCTTGCCGAAGATCTCCACGTCGCTGGCGCCCAGCGTGCGCGCCACCTTGATGTAGATCGGGCTGATCTGCGCGATGCCCTCGTACATGACGATCACGCCCGCAAAGAACGAGGCATAGAAAAGAATCGCGGTCTTGGCCGCCTCGCCGATGCCGAAGTACACGATCACCAGCGGAATCAGCGCAATCGGCGGCAGCGCGCGAAAGAAGTTGATGACCGGGTCCATGAAGCTGCGCAGGCCGCGGTACCAGCCGAGGCAGAAGCCCACCGGCACCGCCAGCGACACGCCCAGGGCGACGCCGATGAAGACGCGCTGCGTCGACATGTAGATGTCTTCCCACAGCCTGCCGCGCGACAGCTCGACGAACTTGGCCAGCACCATGTGCGGCGCCGGCACCAGCGCGGGATTGACCAGGCCGCTCGCGCGGATGGCGTACCAGAGCGCGAGGATCAACAGCCACGGCGCTACGATCAGCAGCGCGCGCGTCAGCGGGGAAGAGGAGCTTCTCATCGGCGGTTTGTCTCTCGTGGGCGGACTTGGGCCCTTGGGCTTTCGTCTCTGTCAATCTGTCATACTATAGACCATACGTTTGATCGATAAAACATGTCTTCCAAGTTTCTCGACAGTCCGATGCCGCGCTACCACCAGCTGGCGGACCTGCTGCGCCAGCGCATCGCGCGCGGCATCTGGCCGCGCGAGCACCGGCTGCCCTCGCTCGATGAACTGACGGCGGAATTCGGCGTGGCGCGCGTCACGGTGCGCCAGGCGATCGACCTGCTCGCGCGCGAGGGCCTGGTGTCGCCGCAGCAGGGCCGCGGAACCTTCGTCACCGGCATGCCCAACCGCGACCGTTTCATCAGCGTGGTCACCAGCCTGGACG
>NZ_JBFTPJ010000061.1:0-11808 GCF_056398445.1 Variovorax sp. 01T439_2 | reverse complement strand
AGCCCGTGGCGCCCTGCGGCAGGCCGGTGGCATGGTGATAGCGCTGCCCCAGCTCGGCCAGCGCAAGATCGCTGCCGCACGGGCCGATCAGCGTGATGCCGAAGGGCAGGCCGTCGGCGCGCAGCGAGCTCGGTACCGCGATCGCTGCGTAGTCCAGCAGGTTGACGAAATTAGTGTACGCGCCGAGGTTGCGGTTGAGCACCACGGGGTCGGCGCGCATCTGCTCGCGCGTGTAGTGCGTGGGCGCGGTCGGCACCAGCAGCAGGTCGATGCCGCGCCACATCGGCTCGACCTGCTGCGCGATGGCACGCAGCCGGGTCTGCGCCTCGAACACGTCGGCGGCGCTGTAGCCGCGGCCGCTTTCGAGGATGCCGCGCACCGGCTCGATCACCTGGGAGCCGCGCGCATCGAAGAACCCGCGCACCGCCGCATAGCGCTCGGCCACGAGCGCGCTTTCGTAGAGCAGCGCGGCGGCCTCGGCCAGCGGCGCGTAGGGAATTTCCACGGCCGTGCCGCCGAGGGCGGCGAGCCGCAGCTGCGCATCGCGAAAAGCCTCTTCGGCCGCGGCATCGCCGAAGAAGCTCAGCGTGTCGGGCACGCCGAAGCGGAAGGCTGGCGGAAACGGGTGGCTGCGCAGCGCAAGTTCCCGCGAATAAGGGTCACGCGTGTCGGGTCCCGCGGCCGCAAGAAGCACATCGACGGCCAGGCCGACGCTGCGCGCGAAGATCGACACGCAGTCCGCGCTCTGGGCGGCGGGCACCACGCCAAAGGCGCTCAGCAGGCCACGCGAGGGCTTGAGCCCGACGATGTTGTTGAGCCCGGCGGGCACGCGGCCGGAGCCGGCGGTGTCGGTGCCGAGCGCGAAATCGGCCTCGCCGGCGGCCACCACGTAGGCCGAGCCCGAACTGGAGCCGCCCGAGACATAGCGCGCGTCGAAGGCATTGGGCACTTCGCCATACGGCGAGCGCGTGCCGTTCAGGCCGCAGGCGAACTGGTCGAGGTTGGTCTTTCCGAGCAGCGATGCACCGGCATCGAGCAGCTTCCGCACCACGGCCGAGTGCTCAGCCGGCCGGCGGTCGAAGGCCGGGCAGGCGGCCGTGGTGGGCACGCCGGCCACGTCGATGTTGTCCTTGACGGCGAAGCGCAAGCCGGCGAGAGGGCCCGCGTCCGCGCCGGGCACGGGCCGGGGAAAGCGGGCAATCCACGCTGCGGCAGCCGATCCGTTTTCTTCATGCACCATCATCAGGCATCCAAACTTGTGTACAAGTCGAGATGCAAGCAATGTGCCAGCCGGAAGCGGGCCTTGGTGGATTTACTCCCTCTCCCTCCGGGAGAGGGTTGGGGTGAGGGCTCCGTGCCGCCGATGAAGCGCGGCTCACATATAGAAGGCCGCTGCCCTCACCCCCGCCCTCTCCCGGAGGGAGAGGGAGCAAGACACAGCCCTCTTTCAGAGGAAAAGGGAAGACCTCAGCTGCGCCTGGCTTCCTTGTAAAGCCCCTCGACCTTCGGCAGGTTCGCCTCGAGCTTCTGGATCCGGTCCGGCCCGCTCGGGTGGGTCGACAGAAAGCTCAGCCCGCCCTGGTTCTTCGACGCCGCGGCCATCTTCTTCCAGAGCGACACAGAGGCCTGCGGGTCGTAGCCTGCGCGCGCCGCGAGCTCGAGCCCGACGAGATCGGCCTCGGTCTCGTCGCTGCGGCTGAACTTGAGGGTCAGCAGCTGCGTGCCGGCGCGCGCCGCCAGGTCGCCCATCTGGCCCAGGCCCAGCAGCTGCGCGCCGATGGAAAGCGCCGCGCCGGTGCCCGCGCTCTTGGCCATGCGGGCACGCGCATGCTCGCGCAGCGCGTGGGCCATCTCGTGCCCCATCACCATGGCGACCTCGTCGTCGCTGAGCTTGAGCTGTTCGAGGATGCCGGTGAAGAAGGCGATCTTGCCGCCGGGCATGCAGAAGGCGTTGATCTGCTTGCTGCCGATCAGGTTGACCTCCCACTTCCATTCACGCGCGCGCGCGTTCCACGGCGTGGCAAAGGGAATCAGCCGGTTCGCGATGGTGCGCAGCCGCTGCAGCTGCGCATTGCCGTCGCCCGCGAGCGCACGCTTGGCGCGCGCCTGCTCGAGCAGCTGGCCGTACTGCTGCACGCCGGCGGCCTCGATCCGGTCGGCCGGCACCAGGTTGCGCGCCACCGAGGCATTGCCCACGTTCACCTGCGCCAGGGCCGGTCCGGCCAGCGCGGCGCCGGCCGCCGCCAGCAGGAAGGCCCGCCGCGGCTGCCAGGCCGAGGCGCGCGGCGCCGAGGAAGCCGCGGAAGAAACAACAAGAAGCTCGCATCGTGTGCACATGCGCGGATCATAGGAACAATTGCCGACAAAAAGAYGGCTCGGCAGGCGGCGCGCGCTCATGGACAATCCGGAGTTCATGTCTGCCCAGCCCGCTGAAACCTCCACCGCCCCTTCCCCGCCCTGGCGCGATGCGCTGAAGGTCTACCTCGAGCCCGCCACGCTGCGCATGCTGGCGCTGGGCTTTTCCGCCGGCCTGCCGCTGCTGCTGGTGCTGGGCACGCTGAGCTTTCGGCTGCGCGAGGCGGGCATCGACCGCACCACCATCGGCTACCTGAGCTGGGTGGGCCTGGCCTACGGCTTCAAGTGGGTCTGGGCGCCGCTGGTCGACCGGCTGCCGCTGCCGCCGCTGACCACGCTGCTCGGGCGCCGGCGCGGCTGGCTGCTGCTGGCGCAGGGGATGGTGGTCGCGGGGCTGGTCGGCATGGCGCTCAACGATCCGCGCCAGGGCCTCGCGCCGCTGATCTGGTGCGCGCTGCTGGTGGCCTTCGGCTCGGCCACGCAGGACATCGCGCTGGACGCCTTCCGCATCGAGTCGGCCGAAACGCGCAAGCAGGCCGCGCTCGCCGCCGCCTATCAAACGGGCTACCGCCTGGCGATGATCTGGGCCGGCGCCGGCGTGCTGTGGGTGGCGGCCTGGGCCGAGGTGGCGCCGGCAGCAGCGGCCGCCACGGGCGCGGCGGCCTACCAGAACGGCGCGTGGAAGACGGCCTACCTGGTGATGGCGGCCTCGATGGCGGTGGGCGTGCTGACCGTGCTGCTCTCGCCCGAGCCGGTGCGCCGCGTGCTGCCCAAGCCGAAGAACGCGGCCGAATGGCTGCAAAGCGTGCTGATCGAGCCCTTTGCCGACTTCATCCGCCGCTACAAGTGGCAGGCCGCGCTGATCCTCTCGCTGATTGCCATCTACCGCATCAGCGACGTGGTGATGGGCATCATGGCCAACCCCTTCTACGTGGACATGGGCTTCACCAAGGACGAGGTGGCCACGGTCAGCAAGATCTACGGCGTGGTCATGACGCTGGCCGGCGCCTTCGTGGGCGGCGTGCTGTCGATGCGGCTGGGCGTGATGCGCGTGCTGATGCTGGGCGCGGTGCTCAGCGCGGCGAGCAACCTGCTCTTTGCCTGGCTGGCCTCGCGCGGGCACGACCTGACGGCGCTGATCGCGGTGGTGTCGGCCGACAACCTGGCCGGGGGCATTGCCTCGGCGGCCTTCATCGCCTACCTGTCGAGCCTCACGAACATCAGCTATTCGGCCACGCAGTACGCGCTGTTCAGCTCGCTGATGCTGCTGCTGCCCAAGTTCATTGCCGGCTATTCGGGCGCTTTTGTCGATGCGCACGGCTACGCCCAGTTCTTCACCGGCACCGCGCTGCTGGGCCTGCCGGTGCTGCTGCTGGTGGCGCTGGCCGCCCGCATCACCACCACCAAGGCGCCGGCCGGGCGTCAATAGGGCGCGGTCCGCATGGGAAAACAGCTGACGCCCGGGGCCCCGCGCAACTGGTAGGCTGTCACTTTCCGCTTACCTGCCGCCTCGCTCCCAGAGCGATCATTCACCTTCCGTCCGCCAAACCCACAAGCAACGTGCCGCCCCGCATTTCTCCCCTTCAGATCAGCGCCTTCACGGCCACTTCGGCCGTCGGCGTCGGCAAGGAGCCGCTCGCCGAGGCGCTCGAGCATTCGCGCAGCGGCCTGCGCGCCAACGATTTCGGCGATGCGCCGCTGCCCACCTGGATCGGCCGGGTCGACGGGCTCGAGGACATCCGCCTGCCCGAGGCACTGGCCTCATGGGACTGCCGCAACAACCGGCTGGCCTGGCTGGGCCTGCATGCGGACGGCTTTCCCGAGGCCGTGGCGGCCGCGCGGGCCAGGTACGGCCCTTCGCGCATCGCGCTGATCCTCGGCACCTCGACCTCCAGCATCGGCGAGACCGAGCTGGCCTACACCCAGCTCGACGCCGACGGCCGCTTTCCCACGGACCAGCGCCGCCCGGCCGTGCACACGCCGCACTCGCTGGCGATGTTCGTGCAGCAGGTGCTCGGGCTCAGCGGGCCGAGCGAGACGATTTCCACTGCCTGCTCGTCGAGCGCCAAGGTGTTTGCCTCGGCCGAGCGGCTGATCCGCCTGGGCCTGGCCGACGCCGCCGTGGTGGGCGGGGTCGACACGCTGTGCGGCAGCGTGCTGTTCGGCTTCAACTCGCTCGAACTGGTGTCGAGCGAGCCGTGCCGGCCGTTCGATGCGAGCCGCAAGGGCATCAGCCTGGGCGAAGCGGCCGGCTTCGCGCTGGTGGAGCGCGTGCAGGACGACGCCGCCGCGCCGCTGCGGCTCCTGGGCTACGGCGAAGCCAGCGATGCGCACCACATGTCGACGCCGCACCCCGAGGGCCTGGGCGCCGAGCGCGCGCTCGACGAGGCGCTGGCGCGCGCGGGCCTGGCGCCCGAGGCCATCGACTACATCAACATGCACGGCACCGCGAGCCAGAAGAACGACGAGGTCGAAGGCGCGCTGGTGGCGCGGCGCTTTCCGGCACGCACCCATGCCAGCTCGACCAAGGGCTTCATGGGCCACACGCTGGGCGCGGCGGGCATCGTCGAATCGGTGATCAGCCTGCTCGCGATCGAGCGCGGCCTGATGCCGGGCACGGTCAACACGAACCTGCTCGACGCCGGCTTCGGCCCGCAGATCCGGCTCGCGCCCGCGCATGGCGAGGTGCGCTATGCGCTGACCAATTCCTTCGGCTTCGGCGGCAACAACTGCTCGCTCGTGTTCGGCAAGGCAAAGGCATGAGGCTCGCCCCCAGGCTCCGCGCACTTCGTGTCGCTTCTCCCTCCCCCTACCGGGGGCAACACCAGTGGCCCGGCAAAGCCGGTTCCACGGTGTTCCGCGAAGAGGCCATCCAATGACAACCAGCATGAGCGTCCCCACGCCCCCGACTCTCTACATCGAAGGCCCGGCCTTCTGGACGCCCACCCTGCCGGGCTGGGACGCCGCGCGCGCCGCCTTCCGCGGCGAAGGCGGGCTGGCCGATCCGCCGGCCAAGCGGCCGTCGCCGCAGGTGCTGGCGCCGGCCGAGCGCCGGCGCGCGCCCGACACCGTGGCGCTGGCGCTCGAAGTGGCCGCCGCGTCGATGGCGGGCTCGGGCCGCAATGCGGCCGACGTGCCCTGCGTGTTCGTCTCGGCGCATGGCGACYTGTCGATCAACGACTACATGTGCAGCACGCTGGCCACCGACCCCACGGTGCTGTCGCCTACGCGCTTCCACAACTCGGTGCACAACGCGGCCGTGGGCTACTGGACCATCGGCACCGGCTGCATGGCGGCCAGCAACTCGGTCTCGGCCTACGAGAACAGCTTTGCCGCCGGCCTGCTCGAAGCGGCCGTGCAATGCGCGGCCGACCAGTCGCCGGTGCTGCTGGTGGGCTACGACACGCCCACGGTGGGCCCGCTGACCTCGGTGACCGACAGCCAGGGCCTGCTGGCCGTGGCACTGGTGATCGCGCCCGGGCGCACGGCGCGCAGCGTGGCCGCGCTCGACTGGTCGATGGACGACAGCGGCGGCAAGGGCACCGCGCCCGCGCCGCTTTCCGAGGCCGCCAAGACCCTGGCGCACATCAACCCGATGGCCCATGCGCTCGGCCTGTTCGAAGCGCTGGCACGGCTGGATGAAGGCGGTCCGCCGCCGCCCATCGGGCTGCCGCTTTCCTCCACCCTGTCGCTGCGGCTGCAACTGCGGCCGATCCGGGACTGAGATTCCATGACCGGCACTGCGCAACGATGTGACGCAGTGATCATGGGCGGCGGGCTCGCGGGCCTCACCCTCGCGCTGCAGCTGAAGCAGCGCTTCCAGGACATCGACGTGCTGGTGCTGGAGCGCCGCACGCACCCGGTGCCGCATGCGGCGCACAAGGTGGGCGAGTCGTCGGTCGAGATCGGCGCGCACTACTTCGACACGGTGCTCGGTCTCCAGCCCCACATGGACGGCGCGCAATTGCGCAAGTTCGGCTTCCGCTTCTTCTTCAGCGAGGGCCGGCGCGACATCGACCAGGTCACCGAGATCGGCGCCAGCCGCTACCTGGCGGTGCCCAGCTACCAGATCGACCGCGGCATCTTCGAGAACTACCTGGCCGAGGAGGCCGTGCGGCGCGGCGTGCGCTTCGACGATGCCGCGCTGGTGCGCCGCGTCGAGCTGGCCCCGGACGCCGAGGCGCCACACCGCCTCGAATGGACGCGCGGCAGCGAAACCCACAGCGCCGAGGCACGCTGGCTGGTCGATGCCTGCGGCCGCGCCGGCCTGCTCAAGCGCAAGCTCGGGCTCGCGCAGGCCAACGCGCACGACGTCAACGCCGTGTGGTTCCGCATCGGCGAGCGCATTGCCATCGACGAGTGGAGCGACGACGCCGCCTGGCGCGGGCGCTGCGATCCGCAGGCGCGCTGGCTCTCGACCAACCACCTGGTGGGCGCGGGCTACTGGGCCTGGCTGATTCCGCTGGCCTCGGGCTCGCATTCGGTGGGCATCGTGGCCGACCCGAAGCTGCACCCGCTGGACACCATCGACACCTTCGACAAGGCCATGCGGTGGTTCGCCACCTACCAGCCGCGGCTGTACGACGCGCTCGACGGCAAGCGGCACCTGCTGCAGGACTTCGCGTTCCTCAAGCATTTCTCGCACGGCTGCAGGCAGGTGTTCTCGGGCCAGAGGTGGGCCCTGACGGGCGAGGCCGGCCTGTTCCTCGACCCCTTCTATTCGCCGGGCAGCGACTTCATCGCGATCAGCAACACCTACATCGCCGACCTGGTGGCGCACGACCGCGCGGGCCGCCCGGTGGAAGCGCGCGCGCAGCTCTACGACCAGATCTACCACTCGTTCTACGAAAGCACGCTGGCGCTCTACCAGGACCAGTACCCGCTGTTCGGCGACCCCGAGGTGCTGCCGGTGAAGGTGATCTGGGACTACGCCTACTACTGGGGCGTGCTCTCGCAGATCTTCTTCCAGCAGCGGCTCACCGACCTGATGCTGCTCGGCAGCCTGAAGGACGAGCTGCAGCATTGCCAGCGCCTGAACCTCGCGGTGCAGCAGCTGCTGCGCAGCTGGTCCGCGGCCAGCGCCAGGCGCAACGCCCCGGTGATGCTCGACCAGGCCGCCATGCCCTGGTTCGCCGAACTCAACCGCAGCCTGAAGGACCCGCGGCTGGGCGACGCCGCGTTCAGGGCGCGCATCCGGGCCTCGGCCGCGCAACTGCGCCAGCTGGCCGGCGAGATCCTCGCGCGCGCTCGGGCGGACAATGCGGACCTGGGCGGCTGCGCCCTGCCCTCGCTGCTCGAGGAAAACATCGCCGACCTGCCCGCCGGCGCGCAAGCCGGCGCTATGCTTTTCGCAGCACTTCCGAATGACAGCCGGAAGCCGCGTTTACCCAACTTTACGGAGCGTTCAAGCCCCGTTGCTCCCCGTGCACGACCATGAAGCGCATGAGTACCCCCCAGCTCCTGATGATCGAAGACGATGCCCGCCTGGCACAGATGGTGGGCGAATACCTGACGCAGTCGGGATTCCTCTTCACCCATGCCGGCGACGGCGCGAGCGGCCTCGAGCAGCTGCAGCAGCACGCGCCCGACCTGGTGATCCTCGACCTGATGCTGCCCGACACCGACGGCCTGGAGATCTGCCGCCGCATCCGCTCGCTGCCGCCTCCGGCTTCGAAGGTGTCGGTGCTGATGCTCACCGCCAAGGGCGATCCGATGGACCGCATCATCGGCCTGGAGATCGGCGCCGACGACTACCTGCCCAAGCCCTTCGAGCCGCGCGAGCTGCTCGCGCGCATCCGCGCGGTGCTGCGCCGGCGCAGCGAGAACAATGCCGACACCGAAGCCAGCACCGTGATGCGCTTCGGCACGCTCGAGATCGACCGCAATGCGCGCACCGTGTCGGTGGGCGGCGCGCTGGCCGACCTCACCTCCTACCAGTTCGACCTGCTGGTGGCCATGGCCGAGCGCGCCGGCCGCGTGCTCACGCGCGACCAGATCATGGAGGCCGTRCGCGGCCGCGAGCTCGAGGCCTTCGACCGCTCGATCGACGTGCACATGGGCCGCATCCGCGCCGCCATCGAGGTGGACGCCAAGAACCCCAAGCGCATCCTCACGGTGCGCGGCGTGGGGTACGTGTTCGCCAAGCAGCAGGACTGACCGGCCGATGCTGCGCAGCCTCTACTCCCGCCACCTCTACGTGCGCATCTGGCTCGCGGTGGTGGGCGGCGTCGTCATCCTCACGCTGATGGCCAACTGGATCGTGCGCGAGGCGGCCCAGGCCGAGCGCGAACGGCTGGCGCCGGTGCCGCGCAACGTGGTGGTGCTCGATGCGCAGGACACGCCGATCGGCACCGGCAAGGCGCTGCGCGTGCCGGGCCAGGGCCTGGAGTTCGACGTGACGCTCAGCGACGGCAAGGCACTCACGCTGCGCGTGGCGCCGCGCGACCGGCCGCCCGGCGGCGGATTCGCGCCCTGGCGCACGCCGTTCGGCCTGGGCTGGATGATCGCGCTCGTGGGCATTGCGGTGGCGCTGGGCGTGTACCCGATCGTACGGCGGCTCACCCAGCGGCTGGAGGCACTGCAGCGCGGCGTGCAGCGCTGGGGCGAAGGCGATCTCTCGGTGCGCGTGACCGAAGAAGGGCAGGACGAAGTGGCTGATCTCTCCAAACGTTTCAACGCGTCGGCCGAACGCATCGAACAGCTGGTGCGTTCGCACAAGTCGCTCCTGGCCAATGCATCGCACGAGCTGCGCTCGCCGCTCACCCGCATCCGCATGGGCCTGGAGCTGATGGGCGAACGCCCGAGCCCCAAGGCGCGCGAGGAAATCTCGCGCAACATCGGCGAGCTCGACCAGCTCATCGATGAGATCCTGCTGGCCAGCCGGCTCGACGCGAGCGAGGCCGACCTGGGCACCATCGAGGCCGTCGACCTCACGGGGCTCGCGGCCGAGGAGTGCTCGCAGGTGAATGCCGAGCTCGACCTGGTCGAAGGCACCGACAACGCCAGGCTCACCGTGCCCGGCGTCTCGCGCCTGCTGCGCCGCGCGATCCGCAACCTGCTCGAGAACGCGCGCCGCTACGGCGCCGGCGAGATCAGGGTGGAGCTCGGCAGCGCCAACGGCTTTGCCACCGTGCGCGTCACCGACCGCGGCCCGGGCGTGCCGCCGGCCCTGCGCGAACGCATCTTCGAGCCCTTCTACCGGCTGCCCGGCGCCAGCGAGCGCAACGGCGGCGTGGGCCTGGGGCTCGCGCTGGTGAAGTCGATCGCCGAGCGGCACGGCGGCAGCGTGCGCTGCGAAGACGGCCCGGGCGGCGGCGCGAGCTTCGTGATCCGCCTGCCGGCGGGCGCGCCCGCGAACTGAGCCCCCGGTCTCGTCCGCGGGACGCCGCGGAACCGGCTTCGCCGGGCCGCTGGCGTCGCCCCCGGCGAGGGGGAAGGAGAAGCGACACGAAGTGCGCGAAGCCTGGGGGAGTACCAAGCCTTCCACCTAAAATCCCGCCCCTATGCAGAGATCGCACATCGTCAGGCCCGCGGCCATGTTCTGGGGGCTGGTGGTGTTCATGCCCGTCGGCCTCACCTACCTTTCGGCCCTGCTGCTGCTCGCCACCATGCTCCTGGCCGGCGGGCTGCGCGAGCGCTTCGCGCGGCTGCGCGCCAACCCGCTGTGGTGGCCGCTGGTGGCATACCTGGCCTGGACCTTCATCGTGCTGGCCATCGGGCCGCACTACCCCGAGACCGGCTCGAACCTGTTCCACGGCCTGCGCATCGGCCTCACCATCCTGATGGCGATGGCGCTCACGCGCGAGGAAGCGGTCTGGGCGCTGCGCGGCTTCCTGCTGATCGCGGCGCTGAACATCCTGCTGGTCGTGGCCTACTACGCCATCGGCTTTCCGATCTGGTCGCCGCTGCGCGCGGTGGTCATGGAAGTGGGCAACAAGTCGATCAGCAATGCGCTGCTGTTCAGCGTGGTGGCGTCCACGGCCGCCGTGTGGGGCATTGCGCAGATCGCCGCGCACCGGCCGCTGCGCGCCATTCCGGYTTTCGTGCTGATGCTGGGCCTGGGGCTGGTGGTGGCGCTGCCGCTGACCTCGCGCACCTCGGTGCTCGCGCTGCTGCTGGTGATCCCGGTGGTCTGCATCCACCAGTGGCGCAGCCACCTGAAGATGCTGGTGAGCGCGCTGGTGCTGGGCGCCGTGGTGCTGGCGGCCGCGCTCTACCAGCTGCCGCAGCTGCGGCACAAGGTCGAGACCGGCGTGGAGGAAATCGAGAAGGCGCAGGCCGGCGAAATCTTCAAGGGCAGCTGGGTCATCCGCTACTACATGTACCGCGACACCGGCCTCATGATCGCCGACCGGCCGCTCACGGGCTGGGGCATCGGCGGCTGGACCGACCAGTGGCACAAGCGCGGGCCGGCCCTCTTCGCCGACTCGAACATGCCGCACAACGACTTCCTCTGGGTCGGCGCGCAGGGCGGGCTGCCGGCCTTGCTGAGCCTGCTGGCCATCATGGCGGGCGCCGTCTGGCAGGCGTGGAAGCGGCCCGACATCGCGGGCCGCTATGCGCTGGCGGCCACGCTGATCGCGCTGATTGCGTCGAGCGTGAACTCGGCCGTGCGCGACGCGCAGATCGGCCTGGCGCTGCTGTGGATCGCGATGGTCTACCTGCGGCTCGCGCAGGAACCGCGGGAGACGCAGCCCTGGCAGGGCCTGTGGCCGACGCGCCGCATCGCGGCGGCGCTCGAGGTCCCGCCGCAATCCCGATAGCTATCTGCTGCTGCTGCGCTTGGCTTCGGCGGCCGCGAACTGCCGGCCGGCCATGCCGACGAAGAAATAGATCACCGCGGCGTGCAGCACGCCCACGAAGAGCAGCACCAACAGCATCGGCCCCAGCTGCAGGACCGAGGCGCCGGCAACCATGGCCGCCGCCACCGAGACCGCGGCCTGGATCGCCAGGTCGATCGCGATCATGCCGAGCACGGCACGGGTCTTTTCATTGCGCGCGAGGTAGCGGCCGTTCTTCTTGCCGAAGGCCAGGCACACCCACATCACGGCGCCCAGCAGCGCGGCGGTATTGACGCCCGCGTTGGCCTGGACGCCGAACATGTTCAGCGCCAGGCCCAGGATGAGCAGCAGGAGCAGGTAGGCGGCGCCGAAGCGCCCGAGCAGGCCGCGAACGGTCAATGCCGCGACGACACCGTCTCGCCCGCCTTCAGGCGGTAGACGGTGCCGCAGTACGGGCACTTGGCTTCACCGGTGCGCGCCACGTCCAGGTAGACCTTGGGGTGGGTGTCCCAGAGCTTCATGTCGGCCTTGGGGCTGGGGCAGAACACGCCGCCCTGATGGTTGAGCTCCCTGGCCAGGAGTTCGACGACTGCGTTGGTAGGCATGGTTTTTCTCAGACTTTCGTGAGCCAGTGGGCGTATTTGGGGTTCTTGCCGTTCACGATGTCGAAGAA
>NZ_JBFTPJ010000060.1:0-11846 GCF_056398445.1 Variovorax sp. 01T439_2 | reverse complement strand
CCGCCAGGCCAAGGACGGCGGTCGCGGCAAGGGCGAAGTGAACGGTGCGCATCGTCTTTTTCTCCATCCAAAAGAGGCGCAGCGTACCCGCTGCGCATGACAGCCGGGGCGCCCGCGGGCGCGCGGCGCCGACTTCTTGGACAATGTGTTGCATGTCCCCTACGCTTTCCCCCCAGAGCCTCGCGCTGGCCCAGACGCTGGTGCGCATGAACACCGTCAGCGAAAACAGCAACCTGCAGCTGATCGATCTCGCGCAAAGCCACCTGGCCGCGCTGGGCGTGAAGAGCCGCATCACCTACAACGCCGAGCGCACCAAGGCCAACCTGTTCGCCACCCTCGGCGAGGGCAAGCCGGCCGGCGTGATCATCTCGGGCCACACCGACACGGTGCCGTGGGACGGGCAGGACTGGAGCGTCGACCCGCTCTCCGCCGCGGTGCAGAACGAACGCCTCTACGGCCGCGGCTCGGCCGACATGAAGAGCTTCATCGCCATCGCGCTGTCCAATGCCCGGCGCTTCCTCGAAAGCGACTCGCCCTTCGCGGTGCACTTTGCCTTCAGCTACGAGGAAGAGATCGGCTGCTTCGGCGTGAAGGAACTCATCGCCGACATGCGCGACGCCGGCATCAAGCCGCTCGCCTGCATCGTGGGCGAGCCCACCAGCATGGTGCCGGCCATCGCGCACAAGGGCGTGTACCGCTACCGCTGCTGCGTGCGCGGCAAGGAGGCGCATTCCTCGCTCACGCCCAAGTCGGTCAATGCCATCGAGATGGCCGCGCGCGTGGTCGGCAAGGTGCGCGACATGGCCGAAGGCTTCGAGCGCAGCGAGCCGCGCTACGAGGGCTTCGACGTGCCCTTCAGCACCGCGAGCGTGGGCCAGTTCCACGGCGGCATTGCCGACAACGTGGTGCCGCGCGACGCCGAGTTCCGCTATGAATTCCGCGACCTGCCCACGGCCGACGCCAAGCGCATGCAGGCCGAGGTGCTGGCCTATGCCGCGAGCATCGAGCCCGCGATGAAGAAGGTGGCGCCCGATGCGGGCTTCCGCTTCGAGACCATCTGCGAGATCCCGAGCTTCCTCGGTGCGGCTACGGATCCGGTCACGCTGCTCGCGCAGCGCCTGGCGGGCGAGGAGCGCACCACGCTGGTGGCTTTCGGCACCGAAGCGGGCCTCTTCAAGAACGCCGGCATCCCCACCGTGGTGTGCGGCCCGGGCAGCATCGAGCAGGCGCACCAGCCCGACGAGTTCGTGAGCCTGGAGCAGCTGGCGCGCTGCGAACTGTTCATGGAACGCCTTGCCGCCACGCCGACCATTGGCTGAAGACAGCCACGGCAGCGGCGCGCTGCAGCGCATGAAGCGCGTCGCGCTCGGCCTGCTGTGCGCGGCGGCGCTGCTCTATGCGCTGGCCAGCGCGCTGCACGGCGAGCATCCGGCCTGGGGCTACGTGGCCGCCTTTGCCGAAGCCGCGATGGTCGGCGCCATTGCCGACTGGTTCGCCGTGGTGGCCCTGTTCCGGCATCCGCTGGGCCTGCCGATTCCGCACACCGCGATCATCCCGAGCAACAAGGACCGCATCGGCGCCAAGCTGGCCGGCTTCATCTGCAACAACTTCCTCGGCACCGAACAGGTGCTCGCCAAGCTGCGCGAGTTCGACGCGGCCGGGCGAATCGCCGACTGGCTGGCGCGGCCCGCGAGCGGCCAGAAGCTCGGCGAATGGGGCGTGGCGGCCGCCCGCTACGGGCTTGCGGCCTTCGACGACGAGCGCGTGCGCGCCTTCATGGGCCGCGCCGCCGCGGCCGGCCTGCAGAAGATCGACCTCTCGCGGCTGATGGGCCAGGCGCTCGATGCGCTCACGGCGGGCGGGCGCCACCAGGCGCTGCTGGACGACGTGCTGCAGCAGGTGGCTGGCCTGCTCGAAGGCGAGGAGGTGCAGGCGCACATCACCGAAGCCATTGCGCGCGAGATCAAGACGCTGCGCTACGTGGGCCTGGACCAGGTGGCGGCCAAGCTCGCCACGCGCAAGATCGTGGCGGCCGTGGCGCGCACCATCGCCGAGCTCGCGGCCGAGCCCGAGCATCCGATGCGCCGGCGCTTCGACCACTTCGTCGACGACTTCGTGGTGCGGCTCAAGCTCGACCCCGAGTTCCAGCAGCGCGGCGAGCAGATCCGCGCCGAGCTGATCGCGCATCCCGCGCTCGGCGACTACCTGCACGGCATCTGGGGCGAGCTGCTGGCCTGGCTGCACGACGACCTGGGCCGGGGCGACTCCACCATCCGCCAGCGCATCGCAGCGATGGCGGGCGCGCTCGGCACGCGGCTGCAGGCCGACGACGCGATCCGCCGCTGGATCAACGAGCAGATCGAGGCGGCCGCGCCGCTGGCCATCGAACGCTACCGCGAGGACATCCGCCGCTACATCGAGGAGCGCGTCGCCGACTGGAACGCCGGCGAGATGACCAGCGAGCTGGAGCGCCACATCGGGCGCGACCTGCAGTTCATCCGCATCAACGGCACGCTGGTGGGCGGGCTGGTGGGGCTCTCGATCCACACGGCGACGCAGCTTCTGCGCGGTTGAGCCGGCGTGGCCGGAAGGCCGCATGTCGCGGGAGCGACTGGCCCGCCGCCCCTCCTTCCTTCTAGACTGCTCGCGCGCATCCAAAAGAAGGAGAGAAGACATGCCCTGCCGCCCGTTCATCCGCGCCGCCGCACTCATCGCCAGCCTCGCCCTGCTGGCCGCCTGCGCCGGCATCGCGCCGCCGCCGTCGCCACCGCCCACCCGCCCCGCCGCGTGGTCCGAGCCCGAAGTGCTGGTCGCGCCGTCCTCGTTCGCGGGCGTGCACGGCCTGGCCATCGACCAGAAGGGCCGCCTGCTCGCGGGCTCGGTGCTCGGCAACACGCTGTGGGAGGTCGACCGCAGCACCGGCGCGGCCAAGGTTCTGATCGATGCGCCCGAGGGCCAGGCCGACGACATCGCGGTCGGCCCCCGGGGCGAGCTGGCATGGACCAACTACCTCATGGGCATGCTGCGCTACCGCGAAAGCGACGGCGCGCCGATGCGCGTGCTCGCCAAGGACCTGCCCGGCCTCAACTCGCTGGACTTCGACCGCGGCAGCGGCAAGCTCTACGCCTCGCAGGTGTTCCTGGGCGACGCGCTCTGGGAAATCGACCGCACGGGCCAGAAGCCGCCGCGGCTCATCAAGAAGGACATGGGCGGCTTCAATGGCTTCGAGGTCGGCCCCGACGGCATGCTCTACGGACCGCTGTGGTTCAAGGGCCAGGTGGTGAAGATCGATCCGGCCGACGGCGCCATGACCGTGATCGCTGGCGGCTTCAAGATTCCCGCGGCCGCCAACCTCGACGACAAGGGCAACCTCTGGGTGGTCGATGCGCGCAGCGGCGAGCTGGTCAAGGTGGACCTTGCCACGGGCCGCAAGACCGTCGCGAAGCAGCTGCGCCCGTCGCTCGACAACCTGGCCATCGCCCCCGACGGCACGATCTACGTGTCGAACATGGCCAACAACGAAGTGCAGTCCTTCGACCCCGCCACCGGGGTGCTGCGCACGCTCACCAGCGGCAAGCTCGCGACGCCCGCGGGGCTCAAGATCGAAGGCCGCACGCTCTGGGTGGCCGATGTGTTCGGCTTCCGGCAGGTGGACGTGCGCACGGGCGAAGTGCGCGACGTGCTCCGCATGCAGCGCGATCCGGAGCTCGACTATCCGTTCGCCGTCGGCCTGTCGGGCACGCGCTTCGCGCTGACCTCGTGGTTCACGGGCACCGTGCAGCTGGTGGACCGCCAGACGCTGCGAACCGTCGAAATCATCCACGGCCTGAAGGCGCCGTTCGATGCCATTCCCATGGCCGACGGCAGCGTGATCTATGCCGAGATCGCCACCGGCAGCATCACCCGCGCGAGCGGTCCTCATTTTGCAGAGAAGCAAGTGCTCGCCAGCGGGCTGGGCGGCCCGGTGCAGATGATCGTCGGCCGCGACGGCGCGCTCTACGTCACCGAAGCCGCAGGCAAGCTGACCCGCATTCCGCTCGATGCCAGCGCCCCGCTGCGTGCGATTGCCGAAGGCCTGGCGCTGCCCGAAGGCGTGGCCGAGACGCCCTGGGGCAGCTTCATCGTGGCCGAGAGCGCCGCGCGCCGGCTGGTGGAGATCGACCCGGCCAACGGCTCGCGCCGCACCGTGGCGGAAAACCTGCCGATCGGGCTGGCTGCGGGACCGGGCCTGCCGCCGCCCTACGTGGTCACGGGCGTCGCGGTCGGCAGCGACGGGAGCATCTACATGGCGGCCGACCGGAACAACGCGATCTACCGGATTCGCCCGAAAAATTGAGCCCCATAAAAATGGGAGTAAATCCCATGAAATTGGGTTTACTTTTGAAAACAACTATTACAGACTCCTGAGCGGACGTCTCGTTACATCTTCGGCCGGCCAGGTGGCCGGCGGCGGCGAGCCGTTCCTTACCAGGAGAAGAAAAGACATGACTCCCCTCGTCGTTGGCCAATTGCTGTCGCCCGAGTATTCGCTGGGGCTGGTGGCGCTCTCGTTCCTCATCTCGTTCGCGGGCTCCCTGGTGGCGCTGATCTGCGCGGGGCGCATGGTCGGCGCCGACGGCAAACCCAACCTCGCGGTCGTCGCCTGCGCCGCAGTGGCGCTGGGCGGCATCGGCATCTGGTCGATGCACTTCATCGGCATGCTGGCGTACCGCCTGCCGGTGGGCATTTCGTACAACGTGCCGCTCACGGTCGTCTCGCTGGTGGCGGCCATCCTGATCTCGGGCATTGCGCTGTACATGGCGGGCGGGCGGCGCAAGTTCAGCCGGGCCGGCTGGCTGGCCGGAAGCCTGCTCGCGGGGCTGGGCGTGTGCGTGATGCACTACATGGGCATGTTCGCAATGAACATGCGTGCCTCGATGGACTTCGACCCCACCGTCGTGGCGCTGTCGGTGGCCATCGCCATCACCGCCGCCGGCGCAGCCCTGTGGCTGGCCTTCAACCTGCGCCGGCTGAGCCACCAGATTGCGGCAGCCGCCGTGATGGGCGTGGCCGTCTGCACCATGCACTACGTGGGCATGAGCGCGGCCAGCATGATCTGCATCGCGGCCGCGCCCACCGACGCGCTGGCCATCGGCGGCAACTACATGGGCCTGTCGGTGTTCGGCACGGCCGGCGCGGTGCTGATCTTCATCTACTGGGTGATCACGGGCAGCAGCCTGGACGCGCCCACCGCACAGCGCGCCCGCACCAGCTAATTGGCGCAAGCCGGGCGCGCATCAGCGTCCTAGAGTCGGTGCAGAGCGAAAACGATCTGCACTGACTCCTCCATGCCCGCCATCGAATCCCGCCTGAACGCGGCCAGCGAATCCTTCCAGGCCCATCGCGCCGGCATGCTGGCGCTGCTCGGGCAGGTGCGCGCGCACGAGGCCCGCGCGGCCGCGGCATCGAACGCCTCGGCCGAGCGCTTTGCCCGGCGCGGCCAGCTGCTGCCGCGCGAGCGGCTCGCGCTGCTGCTGGACACCGGCGCGCCCTTCCTGCCACTGGCCTCGCTCGCGGGGCTCGGGCACGACAACGAAGACCTCGGCCGGAGCGTGCCGGGCGGCGGCGTGATCGCGGGCATCGGCCGGGTCGCGGGCGTGCGCTGCATGGTCAGCGCCTCCGACTCGGGCATCGACGCCGGCGCGCTGCAGCCCATGGGGCTGGACAAGCAGCTGCGCGTGCAGGAGATCGCGCTGGAGAACAAGCTGCCCTACGTGCAGCTGGTGGAAAGCGCGGGCGCCAATCTCATGCAGTACCGCGTGCAGGACTTCGTGCGCGGCGGCGGCATCTTCCGCAACCTGGCGCGGCTCTCCGCCGCGGGCCTGCCGGTGGTGACGGTGACGCACGGCTCCTCGACCGCGGGCGGCGCCTACCAGACGGGCCTTTCGGACTACATCGTGATGGTGCGCGACCGCACGCGCGCCTTCCTGGCCGGCCCGCCGCTGCTGAAGGCCGCCACCGGCGAAATCGCCACCGAAGAAGAACTGGGCGGCGCCGTGATGCACACCCACATTTCGGGCCTGGGCGACTACCTGGCCGAGGACGACCGCGACGCCATCCGCATCGCGCGCGCGATCCTCGGCGGCATCGACTGGGCGCGCGACGAGCAAGCGCGCAAGTTCGCGCCGCCGCTCTACGCGGCCGAGGAACTGCTGGGCATCATGCCCAGCGACGGCCGGCGGCCGGTGGACATGCGCGAGGTGATCGCGCGCCTTGCCGATGGCTCCGAGTTCCTCGAATTCAGCGCGCACTACGGCAGCGCCACGCTGTGCGGCCACATGCGGCTCGAAGGCCATGCGGTGGGCATCGTCACCAACAATGGCCCGATCGACTCCGACGGCGCCACCAAGGCCACGCACTTCATCCAGGCCTGCTGCCAGTCGCGCACGCCCATCGTGTATTTGCAGAACATCACGGGCTACATGGTGGGCCGCGCGCACGAGGAGGCCGGCATCATCAAGCACGGCGCCAAGATGATCCAGGCCGTGACCAGCGCCACCGTGCCGCAGGTCACGCTGCACTGCGGCGCTTCCTACGGCGCGGGCAACTACGGCATGTGCGGCCGCGGCTTCGCGCCGCGCTTCTGCTTCTCATGGCCCAACGCGCGCACCGCGGTGATGGGCGGCGAGCAGGCGGCGCAGACCATGGCCATGGTGATGGAGGCGGGCATGGCGCGAAAAGGCTCCGTCGACCGCGCGAAGATCGACGCCATGCAGCGGCAGATCATCGAGCGCTTCGAGCGGCAGACCAGCGTCTTCACCACCAGCGCGCTGCTGCTCGACGACGGCGTGATCGATCCGCGCGATACGCGCGCCGTGCTGGCCGAAGTGCTGTCGGTGTGCCGCGATGCCGACGCGCGCGAGCCGCAGGCCATGCAGTTCTCGGTGGCGCGGCCATGAGCTTCCACAAGATCCTCATCGCCAACCGCGGCGAAATTGCAGTGCGCGTGATGCGCACGGCGCGCGCCATGGGCTGCCGCACGGTCGCCGTGTATTCGAGCGCCGATGCCGATGCGGAGCACGTGCGGCAGGCCGACCAGTCCGTGTGCATCGGCGGGCCGCTGCCCGCGCAGAGCTACCTGGACATCGCCGCCATCGTCGAAGCCGCGCGTTCGAGCGGCGCGCAAGCGGTCCATCCGGGCTACGGCTTCCTCGCCGAGAACGCGGACTTCGCACAGGCCTGCCGCGATGCGGGCCTCGTCTTCATCGGCCCCTCGCCCGAGGCCATCCGCGCCATGGGCGACAAGGCCGCGGCGAAGCGGCTGATGCAGGCCGCCGGCGTGCCCTGCATCCCCGGCTACCAGGGCGAAGACCAGAGTGCGGCCACGCTCGCTGCCGAAGCCGCGCGCATCGGCTGGCCCGTGATGATCAAGGCCACGGCCGGCGGCGGTGGGCGCGGCATGCGGCTCGCGCCATCGGCCGAGGCCTTTGCCGAGCTGCTGCAGAGCGCGYAGTCCGAGGCGCTCCATGCCTTCGGCGACAGGGCGGTGATCCTGGAGCGCGCCATCGCCGCGCCGCGCCACATCGAGATCCAGGTGTTCGCCGACCGGCATGGCAACGCCATCCATCTTGGCGAGCGCGACTGCTCGGTGCAGCGCCGGCACCAGAAGCTGATCGAGGAATCGCCCTCGCCTGCCGTCTCCGAGGCCTTGCGCGAACGCATGGGCGCCACGGCCGTGGCGGCGGCAAGGGCCATCGGCTACGAGGGCGCGGGCACGCTCGAATTCCTGCTCGATGCCGACGGGCAGTACTGGTTCATGGAGATGAACACGCGGCTGCAGGTGGAGCATCCGGTGACCGAGGCCGTGACAGGGCTCGACCTGGTCGAGCTGCAGCTGCGCGTGGCGGCGGGCGAGGTGCTGCCGCTTGCACAGCAGGACGTGCGCCTGAGCGGCCATGCGATCGAGGTGCGGCTGTGCGCCGAAGACCCGCAGCAGGGCTTCATGCCGCAGAGCGGCACGCTCGCCGCATGGCGGCCTTCGCCGGCACTGCGCATCGAGCATGCGCTGCGGGACGGCGCCGCAGTGCCGCCCTTCTACGATTCGATGATCGCCAAGCTCGTGGCCCACGGCCGCACGCGCGAGGAAGCCAGGCGCCGGCTGGTCGCGGGGCTGCAGGACACGGTGGCCCTGGGCCTGGCGACCAACCAGCGCTTCCTTCAGCGCGCGCTGTCGCATCCGGTGTTTGCCGGCGGTTCGGCGACGACGGCGTTCATTGCCGAACACGCCGGGGCCTTGCTGGCAACCGACCCCGCCATGGCGCGCCGCACCGCATGGCTCGCGGCGCTGCTGCTCCAGCTGGGCGGGCGCGGATGGCCCTCGCCGCTCGCGCACACGCTGCCCAACGCGCTGCGCTTCTCGCTCGACGGCCAGGTGCACGCCGCGCGCGTGATGCCGCGGGGCGCGGGCGGCTTCGATGTCGCGCTCGATGCGGCCGCGCCGGTACCGATCGAGCTGCTTTCGCTGACCGGCGACGGCGCCTTGCGCTTCTCGTGCGATGGCGTCTCGGAGCGGGCCTTGGCGGTGCGCGAATCCGCGACGCGCCTGTGGCTCCACTTCCACGGCCAGGCCTTCGACCTGCAGGACCTCACGCATGCCGCCGTGCCGCGCGCCGAGGCCGCGGGCGGCGACGGCCTGCTGCGCGCCTCGATGAACGGCCGCGTCATCGCGCTGCTGGTGGCCGAAGGCGAGGCCGTCGCTGCCGGCCAGCCGATCGCCACGCTCGAGGCGATGAAGATGGAACATGTGCACTGCGCGCCGCGCGCGGGCCGCGTCGCCGCATTGCATGTGGCGGTGGGCGCGCAGGTGGCCGCGCGGCACGTGGTGGCCGAGATCGCCGACGCATGACGGCGCACACTTCAGCTCGCCAGCCTTTGCGGAAGCCTCACGCATGAACGACTCTTCGCGCTACCGCTCCGTGTTCTCGCCCGGCCTGTTTGCCGGGCAAGTGATCCTCGTCACGGGCGGCGGCTCGGGCATCGGCCGCTGCACGGCGCACGAGCTTGCATCGCTGGGCGCGCAGGTGGTGCTGGCCGGCCGCAACGCCGACAAGCTGCAGCAGGTGCAGGCCGAGATCGCCGATGCGGGCGGCAAGGCCAGCATCCAGGCCTTCGACATCCGGCAGGAAGAAGCGGTGCGCGCCGCCGTCGCCGACATCGTTGCAGCGCACGGCCGCATCGACGGCCTGGTCAACAACGCGGGCGGCCAGTACCTCACGCCGCTCGCGGCCATCTCGGCCAAGGGCTGGGAGGCGGTGATCCACACCAACCTCACGGGCGGTTTCCTGGTGGCGCGCGAGTGCTTCGTGCAGAGCATGCAGGCGCACGGCGGCGCCATCGTCAACATCGTGGCCGACATGTGGGGTTCGATGCCCCACATGGGCCACAGCGGCGCGGCGCGCGCGGGCATGGTGAGCTTCACCGAGACCGCCGCGCTCGAATGGGCCGCGAGCGGCGTGCGCGTGAACGCCGTGGCACCGGGCTACATCGCGTCGAGCGGCATGGACCACTACCCGCCCGAGGCCGCCGAGATGCTGCGCGCCATGCGCGACACCGTGCCCGCGGGCCGCTTCGGCAACGAGGCCGAGACCTCCGCCGCCATCGCCTTCCTGCTGAGCCCGGCGGCGAGCTTCATCAGCGGCAGCGTGCTGCGCGTGGACGGCGCGCGGCCGCAGGTGCGCATGGGCTGGCCGATGGCGCTGCCCGATGCGCAGGTGCGGCAGCGCACCGCCGTGCGGCCCTTCGGCGGCTTTCACCTGGCCGAGACGCCGCGCGTGTTCCGGGACGGCGGCGAAGCAAACGACTGATTGGAGACCACCGCAATGCAGTACACCCACGAGCACCTCGAGATCCAGAAGACGCTGCGCCGCTTCATCGACAGCGAGATCAATCCGCATGTGGATGAATGGGAAGACGCCGAGATCTTTCCCGCGCACGAGGTCTTCAGGAAGCTGGGCAAGCTGGGCATGCTGGGCCTCAACAAGCCCGAGGCCTTCGGCGGCGCCGGGCTCGACTATTCGTATGCGATGGCCATGGCCGAGGCGCTCGGCCATGTGAGCTGCGGCGGCGTGCCGATGGCCATTGGCGTGCAGACCGACATGTGCACGCCCGCGCTCGCGCGCTTCGGCAGCGACGAGCTGCGCCGCGAGTTCCTGGTGCCCGCCATCGCAGGCGAGACGGTCGGCTGCATCGGCGTGAGCGAGCCCGGCGCGGGCAGCGACGTGGCGGGCCTCAAGAGCCACGCACGCAAGGACGGCGCCGACTACCTCATCAGCGGCCAGAAGATGTGGATCACCAACAGCCTGCAGGCCGACTGGATGTGCATGCTGGTCAACACCAGCGATGGCCCGGTGCACCGCAACAAGTCGCTCGTGATGGTGCCGATGGACAGCCCCGGCATCGAGAAGGCGAAGAAGATCCGCAAGATCGGCATGCATTCGAGCGACACCGGCCTCATCCACTTCGACAACGTGCGCGTGCCGCAGCGCTTTCGCATCGGCGAGGAGGGCCAGGGCTTCGTCTACCAGATGCAGCAGTTCCAGGAAGAGCGGCTGTGGGCCGCCGCGAGCTCGCTCGAACCGATGGAAGACTGCATCGCGCAGACCATCGAATGGGCGCAGCAGCGCCAGATGTTCGGCGCCACGCTGGCCGACCAGCAGTGGGTTCAGTTCAAGCTGGCGGAACTCAAGACCGAGGTGGAAGCGCTGCGCGCCCTTGCCTACCGCGCCTGCGACCTGCACGTTCAGGGCCAGGACGTGCTCGAGCTGGCCTCGATGGCCAAGCTCAAGACCGGCCGGCTCACGCGCCAGGTCGCCGACACCTGCCTGCAGTTCTGGGGCGGCATGGGCTTCACGCTGGAGAACCGCGTCTCGCGGCTGTACCGCGACGGGCGGCTCGGCTCCATCGGCGGCGGTGCGGACGAAGTGATGCTGGGCATCCTCGCCAAGACGATGGGCATCGCCAAGCGGCCGCCGCGCGGCTGAAGCTGCGATCTTTTCCGGCCTCGGCCGGAACGCCCGCGCGCACCGGCGGTCCAACAGTCCAGCGCTGTCGCTGGGTCGCGGGAGACCACCATGTTCACTTTCGGCATCGGCACCGTCTTGCTTGTCTTGCTGGTGGTGCTGCTTTTTTCGGCCATCTGGATCTTTCGCGAATACGAGCGCGGCATCGTGTTCACCCTGGGCCGCTTCTCCAGGGTCGCGGGGCCCGGGCTGGTGATCGTGGTTCCCGCCATCCAGCAGGTCGTGCGGGTCGACCTGCGCACCGTGGTGCTCGAGGTTCCGACCCAGGACGTGATCTCGCGCGACAACGTGTCGGTGAAGGTCAGCGCGGTGGTCTACTTCCGCATCGTCGATGCCGAAAAGGCCATCATCGAAGTCAGGGATTTCTTCAACGCGACCAGCCAGCTGGCGCAGACCACGCTGCGCTCGGTGCTCGGCAAGCACCAGCTGGACGACATGCTCGCCGAGCGGGAAAAGCTCAACCTGGATGTGCGCGAGTCGCTCGACGTGCAGACGGCTTCGTGGGGCATCAAGGTCTCCAACGTGGAGATCAAGCAGATCGACCTTACCGAATCGATGATCCGCGCCATCGCGCGGCAGGCCGAGGCGGAACGCGAGCGGCGTGCCAAGGTGATCCATGCCGAAGGCGAGCTGCAGGCCTCCGAGAAGCTGTTCCAGGCCGCGCGCGTGCTGGCGCAGGAGCCGCAGGCAATCCAGCTGCGCTACCTGGAAACGCTGACGGTGATCGGTGCGGACAAGAACACCACCATCGTCTTTCCGCTGCCGGTGGAACTGCTCGCGAACTTCCTG
>NZ_JBFTPJ010000059.1:0-18738 GCF_056398445.1 Variovorax sp. 01T439_2 | reverse complement strand
CCTATCCGCAGCTCGGCGCGCTCAACGTGATGCGGCTCGCGAGCCCGTCGTCGGCCATTCTGTCGGCGGTGGTCTTCAACGCGCTGGTCATCGTGTTCCTGATTCCGCTCGCACTCAAGGGCGTGCGCTACCGGCCAGTGGGCGCGGCCGCGCTGCTGCGCCGCAACCTGGCCATCTACGGCCTCGGCGGCCTGCTCGTTCCCTTCATCGGCATCAAGCTGATCGACTGGCTGCTGGTCGCAGTCCATCTGGTCTGAGGAGTTCTTCACCATGAACAACATCATTCGTCCCGCGCTCGTGCTCTTCGCACTGCTGAGCGCGCTCACGGGCCTGGCCTATCCGCTGGCCGTCACGGGCGCCGCCAAGGCATTGTTTCCGTCGCAGGCGGCCGGCAGCCTGGTCGTGCAGGGCGGCACCACCGTGGGCTCCAGCCTCATCGGCCAGGAGTTCAGCGATCCGAAGCACTTCTGGGGCCGGCCCTCGGCCACCGCGCCGCAGCCCTACAACGCGAGTGCTTCGGGCGGCTCGAACCTCGGGCCGCTCAACCCGGCGCTGGCCGATGCGGTCAAGCAGCGCATCGAGGCGCTGCGCGCCGCCGACCCGGGCAATGCCGCGGCCGTGCCGGTGGACCTGGTCACGGCCTCGGCCAGCGGGCTCGACCCCGACATCAGCCCCGCCGCCGCGCACTACCAGGCGCAGCGCGTGGCACGCGTGCGCGGCCTGCCGCCCGAGCAGGTGAATGCGCTGGTCGCCAGCCACACGCAGGCGCCGCTCTGGGGCTGGCTGGGCGAGCCGCGCGTCAATGTGCTGGCGCTGAATCTCGCGCTCGATGCTTCGGCAGCGGCGCGCTGAGGAGACGGAGTCATGGCCGCCGAGCCCCGCCGCGGTTCAACGCGGGCGAGCCGTGCGCCAGGCGAAGGCCGCGCAGCCGATCTGCATCGCCGCGCCGCAGAACATCGCCAGGCGCAACCCGCCGGGGCCGCCGTGCGCCGCGGCGTACACCGCGCCGAGCACCGCCACGCCGAGCGTCGCCCCCGCGATGCGCGCAACGTTGATGAGCGAAGCGGCCGTGCCCGAGCGCGCCGCATCCACGGCGCCGACGGCTTCGCCCATCAGCGGCCCGGTCGCCAGGCCCATGCCCAGCCCGGTGAGCATCAGCCCGAGCTCGGCCGGCACGATGGAGGCGCGCTGCGCGCCCAGGCCGATCAGCAGCAGCCCGCAGCCGATCACCGCCACGCCGCCGCAGGTCAGGGCGCGCGGCCCCAGCCACCCGGCCAGCCGGCCGCTGAACGGAGAGACCGCCACGAACACCAGCGACATCGGAATCAGCGCGAGGCCGGCGTGCGCGGCATCGAGCATGCCGGTGCCCTGCCAGGTCAGCGGCAGCAGGAACAGCGCGCCGTACATGCCGAAGGTCATGCCGATGGTGGCGGCCATCGCGCCGCGGAACGCCGGCACGCCGAAGATGTCGAGCGGCACCAGCGCGGCGGCGCCCTTGCCGCGCTCGATACGCACGAACAGCACGAAGGCGGCCGCGGCCGCCACCCACGCGGCGGCGGCGAGCCGCGGTGCATCGTGCGACTGGATGGCCGCAAAGGCCAGGCCGCCGAGCGCCAGGGCGCCGAAGGCCTGGGCCATGGCGTCGAAGCTGCGGTCTTCAGGGTCCGACGACTCGGCAATGGACGGCAGCGCCAGCACCAGCGCGGCAAGGCCCAGCGGAATCACCGCAAGAAAGATGCTGCGCCAGCCGAAGTGGCGGATCAGCACGCCGCCCAGCGGTGCGCCGATGGCCATCGCGAGCCCGTTGCATGCCGCCCAGATCCCGAGCGCCCGGCCGCGCTCCGCGCTGTCCTGCCAGGTCACGCGGATGATCGCGAGCGAGGCGGGCATCAGCAGCGCCGCACCCAGGCCCGCGAGCGCCCGCCCGGCGACCAGCAGCCAGACCGAAGTCGCCATGGCGCACAGCAGGGATGCGCCCGTGAAGACCGCCGCGCCCACCATGAAGATGCGGCGCCGGCCATAGAGGTCGGCCAGCAGGCCGCCGGTGAGCAGCAGCACCGCGTAGACCAGGTTGTAGCTGTCGAGCACCCACTGCAGCGCGATGACGCTTGCCGAGAAATATTCGCCGATGGGGCGTGTGCCGAGGTTGACCACCGCCATGTCGATCTGTGCGACCAGCACGGCAAGGCACAGCGTGATGAGCGCCAGGCCCTGGCGCTTGCCGGCGGCGCGTGCCGGGCTGAAGAGAGAGGCCATGTTCATGGGGCGCAGCTTCCGGGTTGCAACGTGGTTCATTCTGGGGACGCCGCAGATTCGATGCTTCGCCCCCGGGCGAATCGTTCGGGGCGCGGCTGGCATGCGTGTCGGACGATGCGCTAACCTGCGTGGCCGATGAGCGACATTCCCCGCCCTGACCCCGACGCATTGCTCGCGCAACTGCGCAGCGACGAGGCGCGCGCACTGCGCGGCAAGCTGCGCATCTACTTCGGCGCCAGCGCCGGCGTGGGCAAGACCTGGGCCATGCTGAGCGCCGCGCAGCGCGAGCGTGCCGCGGGGYGCGACGTGCTCATCGGCGTGGCCGAGACCCATGGCCGCAGCGAAACCGCCGCGCTGCTCGCGGGGCTCGAGTTGCTGCCGCTGCGCGAGGTGGACCACCGCGGCCGCAGGCTCGCCGAGTTCGATCTGGATGCCGCCCTCGCGCGCAGGCCCGCCGTGCTGCTGGTCGACGAACTGGCCCACACCAATGCGCCCGGTTCGCGCCATGCCAAGCGCTGGCAGGACGTTCAGGAGCTGCTGGCCGCAGGCATCGAGGTGTGGTCGGCGCTCAACGTGCAGCATCTGGAAAGCCTCAACGGCACGGTCGGCGCCATCACCGGCGTGCGGGTGCACGAGACCGTGCCCGACACCGTGCTCGACGAAGCCGACGAGGTGGTGCTGGTCGATGTCACGCCCGACGAGCTCGCGGCGCGGCTCGCGGCCGGCAAGGTCTACCTGCCGCAGCAGGCCGAGCGCGCTGCGCAGAATTTCTTCCGCAAGGGCAACCTGATCGCGCTGCGCGAGATTGCGCTGCGCCGCACCGCCGAGCATGTGGAAGACGACGTGCGCGGCTGGCGCGTCGAGCAGTCGGGCGCGGTCGGGCGCAACGCAAAGGACGGGCAGGGCGGCGAGCTGCAGGCCTGGAACACCTCGGGCGCGATCCTCGCGTGCGTCGGGCCGCACGAGGGCGACGCGCAGACGGTGCGCACCGCGGCGCGGCTCGCGGGCCAGCTCAACGTGCGCTGGCATGCRGCGTATGTGGAGACGCCGCGGCTGCAGCGGCTCGCCGCCGAGGAGCGCGACCGCATCCTCGCGGTGCTCAAGCTGGCCGAGGAACTGGGCGCGGCCACCGCGGTGCTCACCGGTTCCGACGTGGCCGAGCAACTGGTCGACGAGGCACGGCGGCTCAACTGCGCCACGCTGGTGCTGGGGCGGCCGGAGCCGGCCACCGGCTGGCGCCGCTGGTGGCCCGCCACGCCGATGCCGCTGCCGCGCGCGCTGGCCCGGCGCGCGCCCGCGCTCGACATCATGGAGGTCGGCCGCGCCGACAGTTCGCGCCGCCTGGCGCGTGCGCCCATCGCCGCCACGCGCGCCGACGACGGCGACCACGAGAAGGCACCCGTCCACTGGCCGGGCTACGCCTGGGCCGCGGCCGCGAGCGTCGCGCTCACGCTGTTGTGCACGCCGCTGGCCCATGTGCTGGAGCTGTCCAACATCGTGATGCTGTTCATGCTGGGCGTGGTCGGCGTGGCCATGCGCTTCGGCCGCGGGCCTTCGGCGCTCGCGGCGCTGCTCAACGTGGCGGCGTTCGACTATTTCTTCGTGCCGCCGCGGCTGTCGTTCGCGGTGAGCGATGTGCAGTACGTGCTGACCTTCGCGATCATGCTCGGCGTGGGCCTGCTCGTGGGACAGCTGATGGCGGGGCTGCGCTTTGCGGCCGGCGTGTCGACCAGCCGCGAGCGGCGCGCGCGCTCGCTGTTCGAGCTCACGCGCGAACTCTCGGCCGCGCTCGAAAGCACGCAGGTGGTGGCGCTGGGCGCCGCTGCGGTGCAGGGCCACTTCGGCGGCCAGGCGCTGGTGCTGGTCACCGACGCGGCCGACCAGCTCGTGCTGCCGAAGAACCCGCCCCAGGGCTTCGATGCGCAGGTGGCCGACTGGGCCTTCCGCCACGGCCAGCCCGCCGGCCTGGCCACCGCCACGCTGGCGGCGCAGCCTTGGCATTACGTGCCGCTGCAGGCGCCGATGCGCGTGCGCGGCGTGCTCGCGCTGTCGCCGGCGCAGCCGCGCTGGCTGCTGATACCCGAGCAGGCGCAGCAGCTCGACACGCTGGCCCGGCAGATCGCGATTGCGCTGGAGCGCGTGCACTATGTGGAGGTGGCGCAGCAGGCGGTGGTCGAGATGGAATCGGAGCGCCTGCGCAATGCGCTGCTCGGCGCCATCTCGCACGACGTGCGCACGCCGCTTACCGCTTTGATCGCGCTCGCCGAATCGCTGCAGACGCTGCCGCCCGAAGCGCACGCCGAGGCGGCGCGCGCCATCGTCGCGCAGGCGCACGAGCTGCATGCGCTGGTCAACAACCTGCTCGACATGGCGCGGCTCGAAAGCGGCATCGCGGGCGGCGCGGTGAACCTGCGGCGCGACTGGCAGTCGGTGGAAGAGGTGGTCGGCTCGGCCATCCGCGCGGCGCGCCCCGCGCTCGGCCCTACCGTGGTGCAGACCGCGCTTGAGCCCGGGCTTCCGCTGGTCGAGTTCGATGCCGTGCTGATCGAGCGCGTGCTGGTCAACCTGATCGAGAACGCCACCAAGTACGGCGCGCCGCCCATCGTGGTCGGCGCGCGGGCCGAGCCCGGCATGCTGAGGCTCACGGTGCGCGACCACGGCCCGGGCCTGCCCGCCGCCCTCTTGGGCCGCGAGCAGAAGCTGTTCGACAAGTTCACGCGCGGCCAAACCGAATCGGCCACGCCGGGCGTGGGCCTGGGCCTGGCGATCTGCCGCGCCGTGGTGAGCGCGCACGGCGGCGAGATTGCCGCGGCCAATGCGCAGGGCGGCGGTGCAGAATTCACGGTCACCCTGCCGCGCCGGGAGCCACCGGAAACTGCCGAAGAAGCCCAGCCCTGAACCCATGCCATCGCCCACCGCCATCGTGATCGAGGACGAGCCGCAGATCCGGCGCTTCGTGCGCGGCGCGCTCGAGGCCGAGGGCTGGCTGGTGCACGAGGCCGGCACGCTGCGCGACGGCCTGGCGGCGGCCGGCACGCGCCAGCCCGACCTGCTGGTGCTCGACCTCGGCCTGCCCGATGGCGATGGCGTGTCGCTGATCCGCGATGTGCGCGGCTGGTCGGYCGTGCCGATCATCGTGCTGTCCGCGCGCAGCGACGAGGCCGACAAGATCGCCGCGCTCGATGCCGGCGCCGACGACTACCTGACCAAGCCCTTCGGCACCGGCGAGCTGCTCGCGCGCGTGCGCGCCAACCTGCGCCGGCCGCGCGCGTCGGGCGGCGACGAAGCGGCAGAAGCGGTGTTCCGCTTCGGCGAGGTCGAGCTGGACCGCGCCGCGCGCATCGTGCGCCGCGCCGGCGCCGAGGTGCACCTGACGCCGACCGAGTACCGGTTGCTGTCAGTGCTCGTCGCCAACGCCGGCCGCGTGCTCACGCAGCGCCAGCTGCTGCGCGAGGTGTGGGGGCCGTCGCACACGGACCAGAGCCACTATCTGCGCATCTACATGGGGCATCTGCGGCAGAAGCTGGAATCGGATCCGGCGCAGCCGCGGCATTTGTTGACGGAGACTGCGGTGGGGTATCGGCTGGTGGTTTAGCTGGTGGGGGCCGCGCTTTGTTGGGGGCACAGAGCCCTCACCCTAGCCCTCTCCCGGAGGGAGAGGGGACAAGACCGAAGGCATGGCGTCAGGCTGTGTGTTGCTCCCTCTCCCTCCGGGAGAGGGCTGGGGTGAGGGCAACGGCACTTACGCCGCCACGCCCTTGTTCGGATTCAACAAGAACTTCTCCCCCGTCGCCTGCTTCCCATACACCCCGATCGCATCGAGCTGCAAGGCCTCGAACAACGAAACCTCCCGCGTGTAGTGGCTCGCAAACGTGGTCTTCAACTCGGCCACCACGCGCGCCTTCAGGCGCTGCACGCCTTCATCCCCGAGCTTCTGCAGGAACGGAAACAGCAGCCACCCGCCCATGCCCCACGCCATGCCGAAGTTGCGCACGAACTCCGTTGGCGAGCGATCGAGGCCGCCATAGATGTAGACCTGCTTGTGCGTGGTCGAGCCGTAGCGGCTGTATTCCTTGGCGGTGCGGTTCAGCGCCGCTTCCATGCAGCCGAGGATCTGGCCCGCGAGCTTGCCGCCGCCCGTGGCGTCGAAGGCCAGCGTGGCGCCGGTCTCGACCAGCGCCTGCGTCAGGTCTTCGAGGAAAGTGGGCGAGCTCGCGTTGCACACGTACTTCGCGCCGATGCCGCGCAGCAGCGCTTCCTGCTCGGGCTTGCGCACGATGTTGACCAGCGCGATGCCGTCCTTCTGGCAGATCTTGTTGAGCATCTGGCCCAGGTTGGATGCCGCGGCCGTGTGCACCAGCGCCTTGTGTCCTTCGCGCCGCATCGTCTCGACCATGCCGAGCGAAGTGAGCGGGTTCACGAAGCACGAGGCGCCTTCGGCCGGCGCCGTGCCCGCGGGCAGCTCCAGGCACTGGGCCGCGGCCACCGCGCGGTACTGCGAATACATCGCGCCGCCGATCGCGGCGACCGTCTTGCCCAGCAGCGCCTGCGCCGCGGCGGACGAACCGGCCTTGACCACCACGCCGGCGCCTTCGTTGCCGACCGGCATCGACTGGTCCAGCCGCCCGGCCATCGCCGGCATGGCGCGCTCGGGCACGGTGGCCGTCACGATCGGCCGCTCGGGCGTGCCGGAGACCTTGGCGGTGCCCATGTCGGCCGCGCCGAACAGCAGGCCCAGGTCCGACGGATTCATCGGCGAGGCCTCGACGCGGATCACGACTTCGTGTGCCTGGGGTTCGGGAATCGGCTCGTCGTGCAGCGAGAGTTCGAGTTCGCCGTTCGCGCGGATGAGGGAGCGCAGTTGCAGTGCCATGGATGAGCCCCTTGTGCCTCGTGGAAGAGGCAGGTTCGAAGGTGGCCCAGGGCCACGGGGCGGCCAGTATAGGAGCGGTGCGCGAAAGCTGCAGACGCCTTCAGGACACGGCAGGAACCGCCGGTGCATGGGCCAGCGCATGGCCCATCTTCTGTGCATCGAAGCGCTCGATGTAGCGCGGGATGTTGCGCCACAGCGTGTGGTAGCCGTAGCCGCCGCGGAACATCTCCTGGCGCGCGCTGTCCTTGTCCCAGCCCTGCACCGCCATGCGGTAGGCCGCCGCGACCACGCCGGTGCGGTCGGCGCCGTGCATGCAGTGGATCAGCACCGGCCCCTGCTTCTCGGCCTCGCGGATGGCCACCAGCGCGCGCAGCACCTTGGCGTCGTCGATCGACCAGGTGTTGATCGGCACGCGCACCAGGCGGATGCCGCTGCCCGCGAACACCTTCCGGTCGTCGTTGAAGGAGCGCAGGCTCACGATGGTGCGGATGCCCAGCGCCTTCAGCGCCGCCACGTTGGCAATGCGCGGCTGCGCGCTGCGGTACAGCGTGGGCGTGATGCGGTGCAGGTTCTCGACCCCGAGCGTGTCGAGTGGATCGGCCCAGTGCCCGGGGCGCGGCGCGGCGTGCGCCGCGGCGGCGTCGCTGCCGTGCCTGCGCTTGTGCTTCCTTGCGCTCATTTCGCTCGCCGCCAGTGCCGCGTCACCAGGATCAGCAGGGCCACCGCCAGCCCGCCCCAGTAGTCGACCGGCGCGCCCCAGATCCAGTGCTTGTGCCAGAACGCATCCACCGCATTGAAGCGGGCCCAGCCGAAGGCCGGGTTGATGATGAACCAGAGAAAGTCTTCGCAGACCCAGAACACGATCAGGCCCGCCACGGCTAGCCCTGCGTCGCGCCAGGTCCAGCGTCCGTTGAAGGCCAGAGGCGCAAGGAACACCAGCACCATGAAGGTGAAGACCCAGGCGTGATAGCCCGTCATGGCGCGCCCGCCCCAGAAGATGTCGAGCCAGATGCTGTTCTCGATGCGCCAGGTAGGCAGCGAGGTGGCCCAGCCGGCGCCGCCTTCGATCTGGATCTCGGCGTTGGCAAAGAAGAAGGCCATCACCACCACCCACGCGAGGTAGCCGAGCGTGCGGGCCACGCTCGTCTTCTCCACGGCGCCCGTCATGCGGCTTCGCCCAGCACGTGGCGCAGCACCGCGGCCGCCGCGCGCGGCTTGCCGAGCGCGCGGCTGCGCTGGGCCATGGATGCGAGCTTGGCGGGGTCGGCCATCAGGCGCGCCACCTTGTAGTCGAGGCCGATGGCGTCGTAGGCGAGCCAGCCCGCGCCTTCTTCCATCAGGAAACCGGCGTTGTGTTCTTCCTGGCCCGGAATCGGCGAGATCAGCAGCATCGGCTTGCCGAGCGCCAGGCATTCCGACACCGTGAGGCCGCCCGGCTTGGTCACGACCAGGTCGGCCGCGGCCATGAGCTTGTGCATCTCGTTGGTGAAGCCGATGGCCACCACGCGCCCCGGATGGCGGGCGGCCAGGGCCTGCAGCTTGCCGTGGGCCTCGGCGTTGCGGCCGGCCACGGCAATCACCTGCAGGCCGCTGTCGCCGCCGAGCGAGAGCACGCGCTCGACCATGCTCGCCAGGTCGCCGACGCCCGCGCCGCCCGAGGCCATCAGCAGCACCGGCCGCGCGGGGTCGAGGCCGAGCGCCGCGGCGCAGGCATGGCGCGCGAGCGCCGGCGCATCGGGTTCGGAAAAAGCCGGCATCACCGGAATGCCCGTCACGTGGATGYGCCCTTCGGGAATGCCGCGCGCGCGCAGCCTGAAGGCCACTTCTTCCGTTGCGGCCAGGTAGCCCGCCATGCCCGGCACCAGCCACATGTTGTGCAGGTCGTAGTCGGTGATCTGCAGCCACACCGGGTAGTCGATGCGGCCGCGGTTGCGCTCGCGCATCAGCAGCTCGGCGGGCAGGAAGTGGGTGCAGATCACGGCGTCGGGCTTCTCGCGGCGGATCTCGCGCACGAGGGCGCCGGTGCTCAGCCGCTCGATGCCGCGGCGCAGGCGCTGCGAAGGCGCGTGGTGCGGCGTGGCATCGGTGCGCTGGTGCAGGTAGGACCACAGCTCGGGCGCGCGGTTCACGAGCTGGATGTACCAGTCGGTGTAGACCTTGCGGAAACCGCCGGCCACATGGGCCATGGCGTCGATGTGGACCGCCGTGTGCGGCGGGGTCGATTGCACCGCGGCTTCGAGGGCTTGTGCTGCGCGCACGTGGCCGTTGCCGGCGCTCACGCTGAGGATCAGTATCTTGGTCATGCGGGTGGAGGCCGCTGGCGGGCCATTGGCGCGCATTATCCCCATGCATTGCGACACATCCCGCGGGCGGCCGCCATCGGCGAAAATGCGGCTGCGCACCGCTCCACCGGGCGTGACCCGCCTGCCCCCAAACCGACCGCGCCCCCGCATGACCGACGCCCCCGCCCCGATCCGCCTCAACAAACGCATGGCCGAGCTCGGCCTCTGCTCGCGCCGCGAGGCCGACGAATGGATCGCCAACGGCTGGGTGAAGGTGAACGGCAAGCCGGCCGAAATGGGCGTGAAGGTCACGCCGTCCGACCGCATCGAGGTCGACAAGGCCGCCAAGGGCCAGCAGGCGAACCAGGTCACCATCCTCATCAACAAGCCCATCGGCTACGTGAGCGGCCAGGCCGAAGACGGCCATGAGCCCGCGGTGACGCTCTTCACGCCGCAGAACCGCTGGGCCGAGGACAACGCGCGCTTCTTCTTCAGCCCGCAGCAGCTGCGCGGCCTGGCGCCCTGCGGGCGGCTCGACATCGATTCGATCGGCCTGCTGGTGATGACGCAGGACGGGCGCATCGCGCGCCAGCTGATCGGCGAGGACTCGGTGATGGAGAAGGAGTACCTGGTGCGCGTGGCCTACCACGGCCTGGGCCAGCCGGCGCCCACCGGGCAGCTGGTGCGCATGGACGACGACGATCCTGTCACGACCAACGTGCAGGCGGTTTTTCCGCCGGCGATGCTCGCCAGGCTGCGCCACGGCCTGAGCCTCGATGGCCAGCCGCTCAAGCCGGCGCGGGTCGAATGGCAGAACCCCGAGCAATTGCGCTTCGTGCTCACCGAGGGCAAGAAGCGGCAGATCCGCCGCATGTGCGAGCTGGTCGGCCTGAAGGTGGTGGGCCTGAAGCGCGTGCGCATCGGCAAGGTGATGCTCGGCAACCTGCCCGTCGGGCAGTGGCGCTACCTCGGTCCGCACGAGAAGTTCTGAGCCGCCGCCGATGGCCGTGGTGCTGAACCAGCGCGCATTGAACCGGGCCACGCTGGCGCGGCAGATGCTGCTGGAGCGGCGCAAGGCGGCTCCCGCGCAGGCCATCGAAAAGCTCGCGGGCCTGCAGGCGCAGGCGCCCAACCCACCCTACATCGGCCTGTGGAGCCGGCTCGAAGGCTTTCGCCGCGAGCAGCTGACCGAAGCCCTGAAGCAGCGCCGCGTCGTGCGCATGTCGGCGATGCGCGCGACCCTGCACCTGGTGGCTGCATCGGATGCACTGGCCTGGCGGCCGCTGCTCGAGCCCGTGCATCAGCGCGGATTGAAGGGCAGCAGCCACGCGCGGGCGCTCGAAGGCATCGACCGTGCGGCGGTGGTGGAGGCGGGCCTCGCGCTGCTGCGCGAAAGCCCGCTCACCAGCGCCGAACTCGGCCAGGCCCTGGCGGCGCGCTTTGAAGACCGCGAGCCCGCCTCGCTCGCCGCACTCATCCGCAACAGCGTGCCGCTGGTGCACCTGCCGCCCGCGGGCAGCTGGAACGCGCACCAGGGCGCACGGCTGCAGCCCATCGCGCAGTGGCTCGGCGAATCCGCTGCCGACGCCGCACCGGCCACGCAGGACGCGCTGCTGCTGCGCTACCTCGCGGCCTTCGGCCCCGCCACGCTGGCCGATGCGGGCGCATGGTCGGGCCTCACGGGCTGGAAGGCCGTGGCCGAGCGCCTGCGGCCGCAGCTGCGCAGCTTCATCGGCGAGCAGGGGCAGGAGCTGTTCGACCTGCCGCGTGCGACGCGTCCCGACGCCGACACACCCGCGCCGCCGCGCCTGGTCGCCGAATGGGACAACCTGCTGCTCTCGCACGCCGACCGCAGCCGCGTGATGAGCGAGGCGCACCGCGCGCGCGTGTTCACCGCCAACGGCATCGTGCGCGGCACGGTGCTGCTCGATGGTTTCGTCGCGGGCGTCTGGAAGATCGAGCGCGCGGCGAAGAACAACGCGGCCGCGGTGGTGCTGGAGCCCTTCACGCGCTGGCCGAAGGCCGGCCGGATCGGCGTGGAGGAAGAGGCCCTGCGCCTGCTGGCCTTTGCGGCGGATGGCGAGGGCGGGCGGCACGAGGTCCGCGTGCTAAGCCCCGCCTAAGACTCCGCTCCTACGCTGCGCCACGGCGCAGGGCACTACCGGTCATCCCGACCGCGTGCTACCTTGCCGCCCAAGGAGTCGACGCGATGCGAGTGCTGCTGGTGGAAGACGACGAGATGATCGGGCGCAGCCTGAAGCAGGCGCTCGAGGGCGCGGGCTGGTCGGCCGAGCTCGCGCGCATGCGGGCCGTGGTGCGCCGGCGCGACGGCGCCGCGCATTCGCTGATCGGCGGCAGCACCATGCAGCTGGACCTCACCACGCGCGAGGTGCTGGTCGATGGCGTGCGCGAGGCGCTCACCGCGCGCGAGTTCGCGCTGCTGCACGCCCTGCTCGAGCGGCCCGGCGCCATCCTCTCGCGCGAGCAGCTCGAGAACCGCATCTACGGCTGGGGCGAGGAAGTGACCAGCAACGCCATCGACGTGCTGATCCACGGCATGCGCCGCAAGCTCGGCGCGGAATCGATCCGCAACGTGCGCGGGCTCGGCTGGCGCGTGGCGGCATGAGCGCGGCGCCGGGCCGCCCCAAGCAAGCTCGCACCGCRGTGCGAAGCACGGAGGTATTCAGATGAGCGCGGCGCCGGGCCGCCCCAAGCGAGCTCGCACCGCAGTGCGAAGCACGGAGGTATTCAGATGACCTCAGTGCCGGGCCGCTGGTGGCGCCCGCGCTCGCTGCGCACGCAGCTCCTGTTCTGGCTCGTCACGCTGCACCTGGTGGCGGCCGCGCTCACGGCGTGGTTCACCTTCGTGGCCTATGGCGACCTGGTGCACAACGCGCTCGACGAGCAGATGCGGCTGGTGGCCGATTCCTATGCGGGCAGCGATCCGCCGCGCACGCCGCGCCCGCTCGACGGCAACGCCGCCCTCGTGCGCGGCGCCTTCGTGGTGCAGCTCTGGAGCGCCGACGGCCGCACGCTGCGCGCAAGCTCGTGGCCACCGCTGGCGGTGGTGCCGTTGCGGCCGCAGCCGGGTTTCAGTGATGCGAGCGCCGATGCGCCCGCGCCCTCACGCTGGCGCGTGTTCACGGCCGAGGCCGGGCCGCGCGCCGACCAGCCGCGCGTGCAGGTGCTGCAGAACGAGGACTACCGCCGGCGCCGTGCCCTGCGCCGTGCGCTGCTCGAAGGCCTGCCGATCGCGCTGCTGCTGCCGCTGGCCTTGCTGATCCTGTGGCTCATCGTGTCGGCGGCTTCGCGCTCGCTGCGCGCGGTGGCGCGCGACGTGGCCTCGCAGGACGAGCGCCGCCCCACCGAGCTGTCGCTGGCGCGCGTGCCGGACGAGATCGCGCCGCTGGTGCAGGCCTTCAACCAGCTACTGTCGCGCATGCGCAGTGCCTTCGCCACGCAGCGCCGCTTCGTGCAGGACGCGGCCCACGAGCTGCGCACGCCGATGGCCGCGATCGGCCTGCAGATCGAGAACCTGCGCGCACACGTGCCCGCGGGCGAAGCCACCGAGCGCTTCAACCAGCTGGAAGCCGGCGTCACGCGCGCGCAGCACCTGATCGAGCAGCTGCTGAGCCTCTCGCGGCAGGACGCGCCGGGGCGTCCCATGCCGGGCGAGCCGGTCGACATCGAGACCCTGCTGCGCGAGAGCGTGAGCCAGCTGATGGTGCTGGCCGATGCGCGGCGCGTGGACATCGGCTTCGAGGGCTCGATCGCGCCCGTGGTGCAGGCGCCGGCCGCCGAGCTGCGCAGCGTGTTCGACAACCTGATCGACAACGCGCTGCGCTATGCGCCCGAAGGCGGCGTGGTCGACGTGCGGCTGCACGAGATCGACGGGCATGCGGTGGTCGACGTGCTCGACAACGGCCCGGGCATTCCGGCCTCGGCCATCGGCCGCGTGTTCGACCGTTTCTTTCGCGTGCCGGGTGCGCCGGTGGGCGGCAGCGGCCTCGGGCTGGCGATTGCGCGCACCGCGGCCGAGCGGCACGGCCTGCGGATCGAGCTGCGCAACCGCGATGAAGCAGAAGAGGGCGGCAGTCCGGGGCTGCTGGCACGGGTGCACCTGCCTGCGGCATCAATGCCGCTCACGCCGGGCTAATTTCCTGCTCACGGCCCGCTCAGCCGGGCTGCCTAGAGTGCATGCAGGCCCTGCCACGCGCAGTTCGCGCGCTGGCACGCGGCCGGAGACAAACCCTCAGGAGCACACACCATGCGCACTTCCTCCAAGCTTCTTGCCCTTGCTTCTTTCGCCGCGTTCGCGGCGCTCGGTGCCGTGAATGCATCGGCCGAAACGACCGACGGCTCCGACTACCACCCGCTGCAGATGAACTCGCCCGAGAACCCCGAGGTGCAGGCCGGCGCGATGGCCGCCGCGCGGCCCAGCGGCACCGAGTCCATCGGCCAGTCGACCAGCGCGCCGGCCATGAACTCGACGACGCCGGTGTCCGACGTGCAGGCCGGCGCCTATGCGGCCTCGCATGCGACGGGCACCGAATCGATCGGGCAGTCGACCGCGCTGCCGCTCGTGCAGTCGGCCAACGGCAGCTGACGATCAGTCAGTCGTCGCGTCGCTGTTCGCGAGCAGTGCGCGGTAGATCAGCGCGCCGATGATCGCGCCCGCGATGGGCGCAACCCAGAACAGCCACAGCTCCGACACCGCGTAGGACGGGCCGAACAGCGCCGGGCCCGTACTGCGCGCGGGGTTCACCGAGGTGTTGGTGACCGGAATGGAGATCAGGTGGATCAGCGTGAGGCACAGGCCGATGGCCAGGCCCGCGAAGCCGCCGGCCGCGCGCTTGGCGGTGGCGCCGAGGATCACGATCAGGAACACCGCGGTCATCACCACCTCGCACACCAGCGCGGCGGTCATGCCGTACTTGCCGGGCGAGTGCTCGCCGAAGCCGTTGGTGGCAAAGCCGCCGATGTCGGCGCCGGGCTTGCCGGTGGCAATCAGGTAGAGCACGCCGGCCGCGGCAATTGCACCCAGCACCTGCGAGACGATGTAGCCCGCGAGCTGCGAGGCCTTGAAGCGCCCCGCGGCCGCGAGGCCGATCGACACCGCGGGATTGAAGTGGCCGCCCGAGATGGGGCCGAGCGCATAGGCACCGGTCACCACCGTGAGGCCGAACGCCAGCGCGACACCCAGGAAGCCGATGCCCAGGTTGTTGGGAAAGGCCGCCGCCAGCACCGCGCTTCCGCAGCCGCCCAGCGTGAGCCAGAAAGTACCAATGAACTCGGCCGACCACTTTTTGTAGGTGCTATGTTCCATCTGCTCCATCCCTCCAGAAGTTGAAAAAATTGCGTGGCCCAGGGCCATGCGCGGGCGGATTCTAGGAACGTAAACAGCATGCGTCACGCATGTTGTTGCAGCTGGCGGAACCTGTTCACAGTTGAGCGGTCTTTTGTTTCTGACACGCGTTGCGCAAACCGCTAAACGGCGTGGTCAGGGCACGACGACGATCTTGCCGAAGGCGCCGCGCGCGAGGTGGTCGAGCGCATCGGGCACGTCGTCGAAGGCGTAGCGCGCCGCGATCACGGGCTCGAGCGCATTGGCGTCGACGGCGCGCACCAGGTCTTCGAGCGCGCGCCGATGGCCCACGCCAATGCCCTGCACCGTGACGCGGCCGAGCACCATCGCGTAGAACGATGCGCTGAGCGTCTCGCCGCCGAGCATGCCGATGATCGACACGCGCCCGCCCTGCGCCACCGCCTGCAGCGAACGGTCGAGGTTCGGCCCGCTCGCGAGTTCGAGCACGTGGTCGGCGCCGCGCCCTTGCGTGAGGCGGCGCACTTCGGCCGGCCAGTCGCCCTCGCGCATCAGCACCTCGCTGGCGCCCAGCGCCAGCGTCTGCGCGCACTTCTCCTCGCTGCCCGTGACCACGATGGCGCGCGCGCCATGCAGCCGCGCGAGCTGCACGCCGAACAGCGCCACGCCGCCGGTGCCGTGGACCAGCACGGTCTGGCCGGGCCGCAGCGCGCCGGTCTCGGCCAGCGCGAACCAGGCCGTGAGGCCGGCGCACGGCAGCGTGCTGGCCTGCGCGAAATCGAGCGTGGCGGGTGCAGCCACGGCCCAGGCCGCGTCGATCAGCACGTGCGAGGCCAGCATGCCCGGGCCGGGGCCGCCCATCGGCACGGCCTCGGCCGGCCAGTGGCTGTCGATCCAGCCGCCCCAGAAGGTGTTGACCACGCGGTCGCCCACGGCCAGGCGCTGCACGCCCGGTCCGGTCGCCACCACCGTGCCGGCCATGTCGGAACCGGGCGTGAAGGGCAGGTCGAACGTCATGCCCATGCCGTCGCGGATCATCAGCAAGTCGCGGTAGTTGAGCGACACCGCGCCCACCTCGACGAGGACCTGGCCCGGACCGGGCGTGGGCAGCGGCAGCGCCACCTGTTCGAGCTGCTCGCGGCCGAAGGAAGAAAGTTGCCAGCGCCTGAGCGTTCTGCTTGCCTGCATGAAAAAGCCTCCACAAAAAAAGAAGCCTTCATGCTATTGGCGAGTTGATCTATCCAGTGGCGGATAATTTTCAACGTCATGGCGCCTGAAAGTATCCAATGAGTCCACGCCTGCAAGGCATCGAAGAGTTCGTGGCCGCGGTGGAGGCCGGCAGCTTTGCGCGCGCGGCCGAGCGGCTGCACGTCACGCGCTCGGCGGTGGCCAAGAGCATCGGGCGGCTCGAGGCGCGGCTGGGCACGCGGCTCTTCCTGCGCACCACGCGCAGCCAGAGCCTCACCGAGGAAGGCCACGGCTACTACGAGCGCTGCCGGCGCGTGCTGGCCGAGCTCGACGCCGCCGAGGCCATGGCCGATGCCGCGCGCAGCACCGCGGCCGGGCTGGTGCGCCTGAGCATGCCGGCCATGCTGGGGCGGCTGAAGGTCGGGCCGCTGCTGCTCGCGCTGGCGCGCCGGCATCCGGGGCTGTCGCTGGAGCTTTCCTTCAACGACCGGCGCGTGGACCTCGTCGAAGACGGTCTGGACCTGGCCATCCGCAGCGGCGAGCTGGCCGACAGCGCCGAGCTGGTCGCGCGGCCGGTTGGCGTGCAATGGATGGCGCTGTGCGCCGCGCCCGCCTACCTGGCCGAGCGCGGGCGCCCGGGCAGCGTGGCCGAGCTGGGCGCATCGCCGTCGCACGAGGCGGTGCTCTATGCGCGCGACGGGCAGGTCTCGCCCTGGCGCTTCCACGACGCCGATGGCCGGCCAGTCGAAGTGGTGCTGCCCTCGCGGCTGCGCTGCGACAGCGCCGAGGTGCTGCTCGAAGCCGCCATCGGCGGCATGGGGCTGGCGCGCCTGCCGGCCTGGCTCGCGGCCGATGCGCTGGCGGCCGGCACGCTGGTGCGCGTGTTCGAGGAGCCGCGGCCCTTCGGATTCGCGCTCAACGTGATCCGCTCGCGCAGCCGCTACCTGCCGCACAAGACACGCGTGGTGGTCGACTGGCTGGCCGAGCACCTGCCGCCGCTGCTGGCGGCCCGCTGAGCGGCTTTGCCCGCTATCCTCGGGTCGCCTTTCATCCACTCATCCACCGGAGAACGCATGCGCCCCTTTGTCCAGAGGAATGCCGCGGCCCTTGCCGCCTGCGCGGGCGCCATGGCCTTGCTTTTTGCTTCGGGCGCGGCGGCCGAGGGCACGGTGAATGCGCTGTGCAGCACCGACGCGGGCTGGTGCGAAGCCGCGGCCGCCGCCTTCACGCGCGAGACCGGCATCCGGGTGCAGCAGGCGCACAAGGGCACCGGCGAGATCGGCGCCCAACTGCGCGCCGAGGCCGCCAATCCCAAGACCGACATCTGGTGGGGCGGCACCGGCGACCCGTTCCTGCAGGCGGCCGAGCAAGGCCTGCTCGAAGCCTACCGGCCGGCCTACATCAACGACCTGCACGACTGGTCGGTGCGCCAGTACGCGATGTCGCAGAACATGGTGGGCGGCTTCTACACCAGCGCCATCGGCTTCGGCTTCAACACCGAGCTGCTCAGGCGCAAGAAGCTGCACGAGCCCAAATGCTGGGCCGACCTCGCCAAGCCCGAATACCGGGGCGAGATCGAGATCTCGCATCCGGCCTCCAGCGGCACGGCCTACACCATCATCGCGGGCCTGGTGCAGCAGATGGGCGAGGACGCGGCCTTCGACTATCTGAAGAAGCTGCACCGCAACGTCACCAGCTACACCCGCAGCGGCCAGGCGCAGGCGCCCAACGTGGCCAAGGGCGAGGTGGCAGTGGGCGTGAGCTTCATCTTCGGCTTCGAGCGCTGGCGGTACGACAAATTCCCGGTCAAGACGGCCGCGCCCTGCGAGGGCACGAGCTACGAGGTCGGCGGCATCGCGCTGGTCAAGGGCGCGCGCAACAAGGAGAATGCGAAGCGCTACTACGACTGGCTCATGAGCCCGGCCGGCCAGGCGATCGGCGGGCAGGTCGGCAGCCTGCAGTCGCCCGCCAACAAGACCTTCAAGCCCGATGCGCGCATTCCCTCGATGAGCGACGTGAAGCTCATCAAGTACGACTTCGAGAAATACGGCAGGGCCGCCGAGCGCAAGCGGCTGATCGACCGCTGGACCCGCGAGGTGGAATCGCAGGCCCGGTAGGCCTATTGTTTTTCGGGGCGAAAGCCCCAACTCGCAGAGTTGGCGAGTCGGGCGTGCGGTCAAGGCCGCCCGGCTTAGAATTTTTTGGCTTCGATATTTCTTCTCTTCCCATGGCTGATTCTTCCAACACGAAACTCCCGTTCCAGGCTGAAGTCGCGCAGCTGCTGCACCTTGTCACGCATGCGCTCTACTCGAACAAGGAAATCTTCCTGCGCGAGCTGATCTCGAACGCATCGGACGCCTGCGACAAGCTGCGCTTCGAGGCGCTCGACCACCCCGAGCTGTATGAAGACCAGACCGAGCTGGACGTGCGGCTTTCCTTCGACAAGGCCGCGCGCACCATCACCATCACCGACAAGGGCATCGGCCTGTCGCGCCAGGAGGCCATCGAGAACCTCGGCACCATTGCCAAAAGTGGTACCAAGGACTTCGTGAGCAAGCTCAGCGGCGACCAGAAGGCCGATGCACAGCTGATCGGCCAGTTTGGCGTGGGCTTCTATTCGGGCTTCATCGTGGCCGACAAGATCACGGTCGAATCGCGCCGCGCGGGCCTGCCGCCCGAGCAGGGCGTGCGCTGGACGAGCGGCGGCGCGGGCGACTTCGAGGTGGCCGACATCACGCGCCCCGAGCGCGGCACCCGCATCACGCTGCACCTGCGCGACGACGCCGACGAATACCTCAACGCCTGGAAGCTCAAGC
>NZ_JBFTPJ010000058.1:0-12057 GCF_056398445.1 Variovorax sp. 01T439_2 | reverse complement strand
TCAAGGGGCAGGCCATCGACACCGAGGCGCTGCTCGCGGCACTGGAGAAAACCTCCAAGCAGGCGCAGCGCGCGGGGCAGATCATCCAGCGCATCCGCTCGTTCGTGAAGCGCAGCGAGCCCAACCGCACCGCCGCCGACGTGTCGACCATGGTCAGCGAGGCGGTCGAGCTCGCGGGCATCGAGCTGCGGCGGCGCAACGTGCGGCTCAACCACTACGTGGCCGCGCGGCTGCCGGTGGTGCAGGTGGACCCGATCCTGATCGAGCAGGTGATGGTCAACCTGCTGAAGAACGCGGCCGAGTCCATCGACATTGCCGAGCGGCCGCTCGCCCGCCGCAGCGTCGAGCTGCGCGTGCTGCCCAAGGTGATCGAGGGCCACAACGCCATCGAGTTCTCGGTGCAGGACACCGGCAAGGGCCTGGCCCCCGAGGTGATGGACCGCCTGTACGAGGCCTTCTTCTCCACCAAGCCGGAGGGCATGGGCATCGGGCTGAACCTCTGCCGCACCATCRTGGAGTCCCACCGCGGCCGGATGCAGGCGGAGAACATCTACAATGGTCCGGATGTGATCGGATGCCGTTTTTCCTTCTGGATTCCGGTGTTGGACGCTCCCAGTTCCGTAGCAAGCGACGAGGCAAAGGTACCTGCATGAGTTTGATTCCGAAGAAGGGCACTGTCTATGTCGTCGACGACGACGAAGCCGTGCGAGATTCGCTGCAATGGCTGCTCGAAGGCAAGGACTACCGGGTTCGCTGCTTCGATTCGGCCGAGTCCTTCCTCTCCCGATACGACCCGCGCGAAGTCGCCTGTCTGATCGTCGACATCCGCATGGCCGGCATGACCGGCCTCGAACTGCAGGACCGGCTGATCGAACGGCGCTCCCCGCTGCCCATCGTGGTGATCACCGGCCACGGCGACGTGCCGATGGCGGTCGACAGCATGAAGAAGGGCGCGATGGATTTCATCCAGAAGCCGTTCAACGACGAGGAACTCGTCACGCTGGTCGAGCGCATGCTCGAGCACGCGCGCGGCGCCTTCACGCAGCACCAGCAGTCGGCCAGCCGCGATGCGCTGCTGTCCAAGCTCACCGGCCGCGAGGCCCAGGTGCTCGAGCGCATCGTCGCCGGCCGCCTGAACAAGCAGATTGCCGACGACCTGGGCATCAGCATCAAGACGGTCGAGGCGCACCGCGCCAACATCATGGAAAAGCTCAACGCCAACACCGTGGCCGATCTGCTCAAGATCGCACTCGGGCAGGCGGCACCGGCCGCCAAAGCCTAGAAGCTATCCGACCGATAGCAATGAATGACTCCCACGCCTGCGCAAGCGGGCGTTTTTACTTGGAAAATCGAAACCGATGACCGCCCAACTGATCGACGGCAACGCCCTCGCCAAAACCATTCGCGCCGAGGTTGCCGGCCGCACCGCCGCACTGAAGGCCAAGGGCGTGGAGCCGGCCCTTTCCATCATCCTCGTGGGCAGCGACCCGGCCAGCCAGGTCTACACGAAGCACAAGGTCAACGACAGCACCGAAACCGGCCTTGCGGCCACGCTCGAAACCTATCCTGCCGACATGAGCGAGGCCGCGCTGCTCGACCGCATCCGCGCCCTCAACGACGATCCCAAGGTGCACGGCATCCTGGTCCAGCTGCCGCTGCCCAGGCACATGGACAGCCAGAAGGTCATCGAGACGATCTCGCCCGCCAAGGACGTGGACGGCTTCCACGTGGCCAGCGCCGGCGCGCTCATGACCGGCGCGCCGGGCTTCTGGCCCTGCACGCCGTACGGCTGCATGAAGATGCTCGAATCCATCGGCTACGACCTGCGCGGCAAGCACGCGGTGGTCATCGGCCGCAGCAACATCGTCGGCAAGCCGATGGCCATGATGCTGCTCGCCAAGAGTGCGACCGTGACCATCTGCCACAGCGCCACGCAAGACCTGGCCGCCTTTACGCGCCAGGCCGACGTGATCGTTGCCGCGGTGGGCAAGCGCAACATCCTGACGGCCGGCATGGTGAAGCCCGGCGCGGTCGTGATCGACGTGGGCATGAACCGCAAGGAAGACGGCAAGCTCGCGGGCGACGTCGACTTCGACGGCGTCAAGGAAGTGGCCGGATGGATCACCCCCGTGCCCGGCGGCGTCGGCCCCATGACGCGCGCCATGCTTCTGGTCAACACCCTTGAAGCGGCCGAACGCGCCGCCAAGTGATCCACATGGCCATGACGAACAACCCCCTCCTCGACTTCACCGATCTCCCGCTGTTCGACCGCATCAAGCCCGAACACGTTGCGCCCGCGGTCGACATCCTGCTGGCCGAAGCCGAGGCGGCGCTGCAGGCCGTGACGGCGGCCGACTTCCCCGCCGACTGGAATGCGATCTCCAAGGTGCTCGACGTGGCCTCCGAGCGCTTCAGCCGCGCCTGGGGCGCCGTCGGCCATCTCAACGCCGTGGCCGACACGCCGGAGCTGCGCGCCGCCTACAACGAGGCCATGCCGCGCGTGACCGCCTTCTGGACCCGCCTGGGTTCCGACGAGCGCCTCTATGCCAAGTACAAGGCCATCGACGTGGCCACCCTCAACCCCGAGCAGCGCCAGGCGCACAAGAATGCCGTGCGCAACTTCGTGCTGGGCGGTGCGGAACTGCAGGGCGAGGCGAAAAAGCGCTTTGCCGACATCCAGGAGCGCCAGGCCGAGCTGAGCCAGAAGTTCAGCGAGAACGCGCTCGATGCCACCGACGCCTTCTCGTACTACGCGGCGCTGGGCGAGCTCGGGGGCGTGCCCGAAGACGTGGTGAGCGCGGCTCGCGCAGCAGCCGAAGCCGAAGGCAAGCAGGGCTACAAGCTCACGCTCAAGATGCCCTGCTACCTGCCCGTGATGCAGTTCGCCAGGAGCAGCGCGCTGCGCGAAACGCTCTACCGCGCCTACGTCACCCGCGCCAGCGAGCTCGGCGATCCGGCCTTCGACAACACGGCCCTGATCAACGAGATCCTCGCGCTGCGCGAAGAAGAAGCAAAGCTGCTCGGCTACCGGAATTTCGGCGAGCTCTCGGTCGTGCCCAAGATGGCCGAGTCGCCCGAGCAGGTGATCAAGTTCCTGCGCGATCTTGCGGCCAAGGCCAAGCCCTACGGCGAACGCGACCTGGCCGACCTGCGCGCCTTTGCCGCGGAGCAGTTGGGCATCGCCGATCCGCAGGCCTGGGACTGGAGCTACATCGGCGAAAAACTCAAAGAGGCGCGCTACGCCTTCAGCGAGCAGGAGGTCAAGCAGTACTTTCCGGCGCCCAAGGTGATGGCCGGCCTGTTCAAGATCGTCGAGACGCTGTTCGRGGTTTCGATTCGCCGCGACAGCGCGCCCACCTGGCACCCGAGCGTCGAGGTCTACCGCATCGAGCGGGCCGGGCAGAAGGTCGGCCAGTTCTACCTCGATCCTTCCGCCCGCGCCGCCAAGCGTGGCGGCGCCTGGATGGACGACGTGCGCGCCCGCTGGCTGCGCCCTGACGACGGCGTGCTGCAAACGCCCGTGGCGCAGCTCGTGTGCAACTTCGCGAGCGGTGTCGACGGCAAGCCGCCGCTGCTCACGCACGACGACGTGACCACGCTGTTCCATGAATTCGGCCACGGACTGCATCACATGCTCACGCAGGTGAACGAGCGCGACGTGTCGGGCATCAGCGGCGTCGAGTGGGATGCGGTCGAGCTGCCGAGCCAGTTCATGGAAAACTTCTGCTGGGAGTGGGACGTGCTCAGGCACATGACGGCCCACGTGGACACCGGCGAGCCGCTGCCGCGCGCGCTGTTCGACAAGATGACCGCCGCCAAGAACTTCCAGAGCGGCCTGCAGACGCTGCGCCAGATCGAGTTCTCGCTGTTCGACATGCTGCTGCACACCGAATACCAGGCCGCCGCCGCGCAGCCGGGCGGCGTGCTCGCGCTGCTGGGCAAGGTGCGCGCCGAGGTGGCCGTGATGCCCTCGCCTCCTTTCAGCCGCACGCCAAACACCTTCAGCCACATCTTCTCGGGCGGCTACGCGGCCGGCTACTACAGCTACAAGTGGGCCGAGGTGCTGAGCGCCGACGCCTATGCCGCCTTCGAGGAAACCGTGGGCGCCGACGGCCAGCCGAACATCGAGACCGGCCGCAGGTACCGCCAGGCCATCCTCGAAGCCGGCGGCAGCCGCAGCGCCATGGATTCGTTCAAGGCCTTCCGCGGCCGCGAGCCCCAGCTTGATGCGCTGCTGCGACACCAGGGCATGGCGCAGACCCAGCCCGCTTGATGCGGGCCTGAAGCTTGCGATACTCGGGCGATGCATCCGACCCACAAGAAATCCTCCTTGCATCGCCTGTCCGGCGCCGCGCTGCTGCTCGTCGCCGCAGGCGCGATGGCCCAGCCGATCTACCGCAACGTCGACAAGAACGGCAAGGTCACCTTCTCGGACCGTGCGCCCACCGCGAGCACGGAACCGGCCGCGGCGCCGCAGGCCGGCATCACGGCTCCCGCCAATGCCGGGCTGCCCTACGAGCTGCGGCAAGTGGCGCAGCGCTACCCCGTGACGCTCTACAGCAGCGAGGAATGCGCGCCCTGCGGCACGGCCCGTTCGCTGCTCGTCACGCGCGGCATCCCCTTCGAGGAACGCACCGTCAAGAGCAACCAGGACGTCGAGGCGCTGCAGCGCCTGAGCAACCAGTCCTCGCTGCCGCTGCTGACGATCGGCTCACAGCAGCTCAAGGGCTACTCGGACGCCGAATGGTCGCAATACCTCGACGCCGCGGGCTATCCGAAGAGCAACAGCCTGCCTGCCGGCTACCGCAATCCGCCGGCCCGGCCGCTGGTGGCGGCGCAGCCGGCGCCCGCTGCACGCGAGCCCGCGCCCGTTGCTCAACCGGCGCCGGCCGCGCCCGCACCGAGCGGTCCGAGCCCGAGCAACCCCGCCGGCATCAAGTTCTGACCCGGCCGGCCGCCGGCCAGGGCTGGCGGCCGTTGGTCCTCAGTCGAACCGCATCGTTCGCACGCCCGCGGGCGTGCCCAGCAGGCACACGTCGGCCTTCTGATGGGCAAACACGCCGACCGTGACCACGCCGGGCCACTGGCTCACCTCGGATTCGAACGCGAGCGGATCGCTGATCCGCAGCCCCGTCACGTCGACGATGTGCTGGCCGTTGTCGGTCACGAGCGGCAATCCGTCCTTCTCGCGCACCTGTGCGATGCCGCCCATGGCCTCGAACTGCCGCATCACGCGGCGCGCCGCCATCGGAATCACCTCCACCGGCAGCGGAAAGGCGCCGAGCGTGTCGACCAGCTTGGACGCATCGGCAATGCAGACGAAGCGCCGCGACTGCGCCGCCACGATCTTTTCGCGCGTGAGCGCCGCGCCGCCGCCCTTCACCATGAAACCGTGATGGTCGATCTCGTCCGCGCCGTCGATGTAGACGCCGAGTTCGTCGACCTCGTTGCTGTCGAACACCGGAATGCCCAGGGCGCGCAGGCGCTCGGTCGAGGCCACCGAGCTGGACACCGCGCCCTTGATCTGGTCCTTGATGGTGGCCAGCGCGTCGATGAACTTGTTCACCGTGGAGCCCGTGCCCACGCCGACGATTTCACCCTTGGCCACGTAGGCCAGCGCGGCGCGGCCGACCTGGGCCTTGAGTTCGTCCTGGGAGATGGTGCCCGCGCCGTTCGCGGCGCCGGCGGCGGAAGAAGGGGAAACGGGTGCAGTCATCGCGGAGAATCCTTGGCTCATTGAAGTCGAGAATTATCCGATGCCCCTGCTCCCCTCTTCGCTCTACGGCCTGGCCCGGCCCTTTCTGTTCGGCTTCGACCCGGAGCATGCCCACGAACTCACGCTCGACGGGCTGGCCCGCACGCAGAACACGCCGCTGGCCTGCGCCTACGCCGCGCCGCGCGTCGATGATCCGGTCACGCTTGCGGGGCTGGAATTTCCCAACCGCGTGGGCCTGGCCGCCGGTCTCGACAAGAACGCCCGCTGCATCGACGCCTTTGCCGCCATGGGCTTCGGCTTTGTCGAAGTCGGCACGGTCACGCCCAAGGCGCAGCCGGGCAACCCCAAGCCGCGCATGTTCCGCCTGCCCCAGCGCGACGCGCTCATCAACCGGCTCGGATTCAACAACGAAGGGCTCGATGCCTTTCTTGCCAACGTGCAGAAGGCGCGCTTCCGCAGGAGCGGCAGCGGCGGCAGGAAGCCGATGCTGCTCGGGCTCAACATCGGAAAGAACGCCGCCACGCCCATCGAGAAGGCGGTGGACGACTACCTGGCCTGCCTGGACGGCGTGTACCCGCATGCCGACTACGTGACCATCAACATCTCCAGTCCCAACACCGCCAACCTGCGGACGCTGCAGAGCGACGAGGCACTCGATGCGCTGCTGGGCGCCATCGCCGAGCGCCGCCATGCGCTGGCCGAGCGCAGCCGCCGGCGCGTGCCGCTGTTCGTGAAGATCGCCCCCGACCTGGACGAAGGCCAGGTCGCCGTGATCGCCGCCACGTTGCAGCGCCATGGCATGGACGGCGTGATCGCCACCAACACCACGCTGGCGCGCGATGCGGTTGCCGGCCTGCCGCATGCCAACGAAGCAGGCGGGCTCTCGGGCGCCCCCGTGCGCGAGGCGAGCAACCGCGTGGTCTCGCAACTGCGCGCGGCGCTGGGGCCGGCTTTTCCGATCATCGGGGTGGGAGGCATCCTGAGCGCGGCCGATGCCAGGGCCAAGATTGCCGCGGGCGCGGACGTGGTGCAGATCTACACCGGCCTCATCTACCGCGGCCCGGCGCTGGTGCGCGAAGCGGCGCAGGCATTGCTGCAAGGCCGCAGCGCCGCCTGAGCCTCCGCGCTTTTCTCTTTCTCAGCGCATGCGCCAGAGCACTGGCGCAATGAACGCAGCCCAGCGCAGCAGTCGCTTGGGACGGATCACCACCACGGCCACCGCAGCGGCGACGCCGGTGGCCACGGGGTGCTCCCGCGCAATGCGCAATGCCGCCGCTGCCGCCGATTCGTCGGCCGGCGGTGCCTCGGAGGAAGCAGCCGTTGCGCCGGCGGGCCGCGCCGGGCCTGCGCCCTGCATGGTGGCAATGCGTTCGCGCTGGCGATCCATGCGGGCGAGCAGTTCCTCGCGCGTGGCGGGCCGCCGGGGGCGCGGCGCTTCTTCATCCTGGTCGGGATCCTTGCCGAGGCCGAAGCTGTCCTGCACCCAGGCCCAGTCGCGTTCGAATTCGCGGCGTGCCGGCATGAAGCTGTTGGAGGCATTGCGAAGGGTCAGGAACAGCCCCAGCGCCGCGCCCAGCCAGAGCAGGACCCACACGCCGGCCACCGACCACGCCGCCGCGATGCGGTGCGGCGTTTCCCAGAAATGCACCACCACCGCCATCGACAGCAAGGCCACCGCCACCGTGGTCAGGCCGAGCACCGCCACCACCAGCACCAGCATCAGCTTGAGGCGCTGCTTCTCGTCCTCCCACGCCATGCGCAGGAGCTGCACGCGGTCTTCGGCCGCCAGCGCACCTTCGGCCGCAGCGATCCGCAGCCGCCGCAAACGGGCATCGAGCCCGAACAGGGACAGCAATCTCATGCGCCGACTCCGGCTCGGCGAGGAACGGCGCGGCGGCGGCTTGCGTTCAGGTCAGCGGCGGCCAAGCAGCAGGCCCACCAGCACGCCGACAGCCAGCGCGGCGCCGGCGATCTGCCACGGTTCGTCGTGGGCGTAGGCGTTGGCAGAGTTGGCCGCTTCGCGGGCCTTCTTGGCGGCCAGCTTGCTCTTTTCCGCGGCAAGTTCGCGCGCAATGGCGAGCTTGGTGTCGATGCGCTGGCGCAGCGCCTTGATGTGGGGAACCGAATCCAGGTCCTTGCTGGCCAGCACGCCGCGCACGTCGCTCGCGATGTCTTCGGCTGCCGCTTCGATATTGTTGGATGCACTCATTGGAAACTTTCCTCCGTGATGACACCGGCACCGCGCCGGCGGCTTCACGCCAGCAAATGGCGTGGTGTCATGTTACAGGCACAAAAGCCCCTCATGCACGGCAGTTATGCAGACTTCTGCACGCGATGGGCCCGGCATTGCGTCCGCGGTCAGCCCGCCGCGAGCATGCGCTCGACGTGCCGCCCGATGGCCAGGCTGCTCGTGAGCCCGGGCGACTCGATGCCGAAGAGATTGACCAGCCCGTGCACGCCGTGCGATTCGGGTCCGTCGATCATGAAGTCGCGCGCCGGCTCGTCCGGGCCCGAGATCTTGGGCCGCATGCCCGCGTAGCCCGGAATCAGCGCCCCATCGGGCAAGGCGGGCCAGTACTTGCGCACCTCGGCGTAGAAGCCATTGCCGCGCGCCGGGTCCACCACGAGGTCGTCGGCCGATTGCACCCATTGCACGTCGGGGCCGAACTTGGCTTGCCCGCCCAGGTCGATCGTCAGGTGCACGCCGAGGCCGCCGGGCTCGGGCACCGGATAGACAAGGCGGCTGAAAGGTGCGCGGCCCGACAGCGTGAAATAGCTGCCCTTGGCAAAGTAGGYGGTGGGCATGGCCGCCGGCGGCAGGCCTTCGAAGCGGCGGGCCAGTTCGGGCGCGAGCAGGCCGGCTGCATTGACCACGGTGTTGCAGCGCAGCGCCGTTCCGTCTTCCGCTACCAGGACGATAGCGTCCCGGCCGCATTCCGCACGGGCGATGGGCGATTTCAGCGCCAGCATGCCGCCCGCGTTCTCCAGGTCGCCGAGCAGGCTCAGCATCAAGGCATGGCTGTCGACGATGCCGGTGCTCGGCGAATGCAATGCCGCCACGCAGTGGAGCTGCGGCTCCAGGGCCATGGCCTGCTGCGCAGTCAGCAGCACGAGGTCGCCAACACCGTTGGCGGCCGCCTTGGCACGGATGACTTCCAGCTGGGCCACCTGCTCGGCCGAAGTCGCGACGATCAGCTTGCCGCAGCGCCGGTGGGGCACGCCGCGCTCTGCCGCGTAGCCGTAAAGCGCCTCCTTGCCCTCGACGCAAAGCCTGGCCTTGAGCGAGCCCTGCGGGTAGTAGATGCCCGCATGAATCACCTCGCTGTTGCGCGAACTGGTGCCGGTGCCAATGGCACCTTCGGCTTCCAGCACCACCACCTCCCGGCCCGCGAGCGCCAAGGCGCGCGCCACTGCCAGTCCCACCACACCACCGCCGATGACGGCGCAATCGAGTTCATCCATCGTGCGAGCTTATCGCGGCTCGCGGGCGGATTTCTTCAGGACGTGGTGGGGGGCGGCTCGGGATCGGTCGGCTCGTCGGGCGGCGTGCTCGGCCCTTCGTCGGGCTCCACGGGCAGGTCCGGCGTGATGGGGGACGGAAGGTCGGGATGGGTGGCCATGGCGGATGCTCTCCTTTGCCTTTTTCTAAGCTGCTGCAGCGCACCTTCAGCCAGCACAGGGCGGCGATCGGCGTCAGCGCGAGCCGACAGTTTCTTGAATCRGGCCACCCCAACGAGGGCTTGACCCGCTATGTACGACGAAACGGTACGCTTCCGCATCGAAGGCAGATGTGATGTACTTTGACGCGTCGTTCCACAGGGAGAGAGATATGTCGACCATCGACGCGAACGGGATGCTCATCGATCCCAGAGTGATCGCCAGACGTTCATCCGGCATCGAACACGGCGCCCTGCCCAAGGTGCTGGCCATCGTCGTCCATCAAACAGACTCATCGACCGCCGAGTCCAGTCTCAACAGCTACGGAGATGGTGGCAATGGCGCCCATTTCCTCATCGACAAGAATGGCCAGATCTATCAAACGGCCAGCCTGTACTCGCGCTGCTATCACGTCGGCAAATTGATCAAGTCGAAGTGCCTGACCGTCAACAGGAACACGTGCGACACGGCAGCCATGGCCAAGATGCTGGCAATGTCGTGGATTCAGCAGATCAACGCACTGGATGCGCATGAACGCGCCAAGTCGTATCCGGACCGGTACCCGGTCAACAGCGAGGCCATCGGCATCGAGCTCGTGGGACTGCACATCGACGAGAAGACCTATGAAGCGGTGACGGCTGCGCAGAACACGGCGCTGCAATGGCTCATCGACGAGCTGTATGCCCAGTTCAACCTGAAGCCCGCCGATGTCTACAGACACCCGACGGTTTCATACAAAAATCCGGGCGAAGCGAGCTCGGCGATATGGAAATGAAGTCTCGGATCACCGCCACGGCAGCCGCGGCGTTGCTCGTTGCAGCGTGTGCAACCGGCAGCACAGGGTTCACGGACGTCTTTGTCGCCGACTTCCGATCCGACCAACCCGCCACCTGCCGCCCGACGGATGTGCCGCAAAACCACGCCAAGGCGCGCGAGTTCTTCTCGCGGGCCAAACAGGTTGACTACAAGACACTGCACGACAACTATGAGCAGGCGCCCTGCTTTGTCGAAGGTACGCTGAAGCAGCGCGGCAAATCATGCGACTGGCAGATTCGCGCGGGCGCCACGGGCGCGGTTCAGTGCGGGGAACAGCGGCTGTACTTCGCCTGCGATACCTGCAATGACCTGTTCGGCATGAAGTAGGTAGACGCAAAAAAAGCGACTTGGACAATCCAAGTCGCTTTATTCAGAAAATTGGTGGGCGGTGGAGGCTTCGAACCTCCGACCCCAGCAGTGTGAATGCTGTGCTCTACCCCTGAGCTAACCGCCCTTTCAACCCCTTGGCGCCGCTGCTGCAGCGCCTTGGAATTAATCGCGTTGCGCGAAGCCTTCGATTATGCCACAGGATTTCAGCTGTTTTGCCGAAACAGCGTGCGCCCGTTGCTGGATTTGTCGAGCTGCGACAACACGGCTTCGTGCGCCGCAACCTCCTGCTCGGCGGCCATGATCACCGGCAGGTCGAACTGGCTCAGGTCGATGGCCACCACCGTGGTGCCCTGCGCCGGCTCGTTCGAGGCCACGTCGATCAGCAGGGCGTCCTGGCCGCGCGTGAGATTGATGTACACGTCGGCCAGCAGCTGCGCGTCGAGCTTGGCGCCGTGGAAGGTGCGGTTGGAGCGGTCGACGCCGAAGCGGTCGCACAGCGCGTCGAGCGAATTGCGCTTGCCCGGGTAGACCTGCTTGGCCATGGCCAGCGTGTCGGTCACCTCGCCGACGAAGCTGCGCAGCGGCGGCAGGCCGGCCAGCTCGAGTTCCTTGTTGAGGAAGCCGACGTCGAAGGCCGCGTTGTGGATGATCAGCTCCGCGCCGCGCAGGTACTCGACGATGTCGTTGGCCAGCGTGGCGAACTTCGGCTTGTCGCGCAGGAAGTCGGTCGTGAGGCCGTGCACCTTGAGCGCGTCCTCGTGGCTCTCGCGCTCGGGATTGAAGTAGATGTGCAGGTCGTTGCCGGTGAGCTTGCGGGCGAACAGCTCCACGCAGCCGAGCTCGATGATGCGGTCGCCGTTCTCCGCGGACAGGCCGGTGGTTTCAGTGTCGAGGACGATCTGGCGCGACATGCAGTGGCTCTTTCAGTGGTTTTCTTTGGCGTGGTTGATCGAGTACTTGGGAATCTCGATCGTCACATCTTCCTGCGCCAGGATCGCCTGGCAGCTCAGGCGCGATTGTGGCTCCAGGCCCCAGGCGCGGTCGAGCAGGTCTTCCTCGCCCTCCTCGGCCTCGTTCAGCGAATTGAAGCCCTGGCGCACGACCACGTGGCAGGTGGTGCAGGCGCAGCTCATCTCGCAGGCGTGCTCGATGTTGATGTGATTGTCGAGCAGCGCCTCACAGATCGAGGTGCCGGCCGGCGCCGTGATTTCTGCACCCTGCGGGCAGTACTCGGGATGCGGAAATATCTTGATGGTGGGCATGTGGTTCTCAGAGGGATTCGAGCTTGCGGCCCGACAACGCGCGCGCAATGCCCGCGTTCATGCGCTGGGCGGCAAAGGCTTCGGTGTCGTTGGCCAGCGCCTTGGTGGCGCCTTCGATGGCCGCGGCGTCATTGCCCTTGGCGGCTTCGCGCAGCTTCGCCATCGACGCATCGATGACAGCGCGCTCTTCTTCGCCCAGCAGATCGCCGTCGGCATCGAGCGCGCTCTGGGTGGCAAGCAGCATGCGCTCGGCATCGACGCGCGCCTCCACCAGCG
>NZ_JBFTPJ010000057.1:0-17112 GCF_056398445.1 Variovorax sp. 01T439_2 | reverse complement strand
GGACTACTGCGGCGCCTGCCCGCTCGCGCCGCAGCACCGCAAGAGCGCCGGCGAGATCCTGCAGCCGTGAACAGATGGCGCGCTGCCACGTCTTCTCTCCTGAAGGCTCCACGCCTGCCTGCTCCCGAGCCAACTCCAACGCCGATCCATCCTTCACGCCACACCCATGTCCAAGGCAAAGCTCGTCTACATCCTGTCCTTGAGAAACGCGGCCGCCGACAAGGCCGGCCAATACATCGACTTCAAGGGCACGCAGCGCTACATGGCGTCCCCGCTCGAATACCTGGCCAAGGCACTGGACGAAAGCCCGCTGGGCGAGGCCTATTCGCTCGAAGGCATCGTCTACGACGACGACGAAGGTTCGCCGCGGGACCGCGCGGCGCTGCAGGACTACGGCTTCTCCTTCCAGCCCGGCCGCCAGTGGATATTTCCGGGCGACCTGAAGGCGCAGGGCAAGCTCGTCAACGGCATGCTCCACGCGGTGCCGTCCGAATACCGGCGGCTTCCGCTCGATGCGAAAGAACGCCCCGCCGCCAAGAGCGCCTTCGAGCGCCGCCTGCTGGACAAGCTGCTCACGCTGCAGGCCGACATCGTCGTGCTCGACGGCCTGCTGGTCATCCTGGACGAGCTCGTGCGTCCGGGCGCGCCGTTCCACCGCAGGATCGTCAACATCCATCCCGGCATCACGCGCATCGAGTCGCCCTACGAGCGCCGCGGCGCCCGCGCCACGCTCGATGCGCTGCACGGCGCCAAAGGCCGCAAGGTCGTGAACTGGCAGACGATGGAAAGCGTTCCCGTCACACCACTCCTGAAGACCGGCGCTTCGCTGCACTACGTGGACAACGGCATCGACTCCGGCGAGGTCATCCACGACGTGCTCGGCACGCACATCGATCCCGGGGACTCGATCCTCGAGCTGCGCTGGAACAACTTCAACCACAGCCTCTTTCCGGCGCTCCACCAGGGCCTGGCCCTGCTCGCGAGCCGCCGGTCCACCGAAGGAACCCCATGACCCTCACCTCCTACGCCGACGGCACGCCGCACGACATCACCCTGGACGGCGGGATGCTCGCCGTGCGCAGCCGCCAGGGCGACACGCGCTCGCTCTGGCGGCTCGCGACCGGCGGGGCCGATGCCGCGCTCCAATGGGTCGACGGCAGCGCGGCCTCCACCCCTCACCTGCTCGCGGCCCTGGAAGCCGCCTTCGAGCACCTTCCTGCGCACAAGAGCCTCGCGGTGGCGGCGCCCGCGCTGGCCGAGGAGCTGGCCCACACCGGCGTGCTGCTCGCGTCGCCGGACGGCGGCGTGCGCGCCTTTCGCGACATGCTCTGGCAGCAGCCGCGCCTGTGGCTTCCCGCCGTGCATGCGCCGATGGCGCAGCGCTATGCGCTCACCAACGGCAAGGTGCATCCGCTGCGCACGCCCAAGCCCCGCGGCGTGCTCTACCAGCGCTTCATTCCGTGGCTCGGCAAGACCTTCTCGTTTCGCAGCATCGACTTCGAGCGCGACCTGGGCATCTTCAACCGCTGGATGAACGACCCCGACGTGGCCRAGATCTGGGACGAGGAAGGCGACCTGGACAAGCACCGCGCYTACCTCTCGGGCATCGATCGCGATCCGCACATGTACTCGATGATCGCGAGCTTCGACGGCGAGCCCTTTGCCTACTTCGAGATGTACTGGGCCAAGGAAAGCCGCATCGCGCCCTTCTACGACGTGCAGGACTACGACCGCGGCTGGCACGTGCTGGTCGGCGAGCCGTCGTTTCGCGGCAAGGCATTCGCCACTGCGTGGCTCACTTCCATCTCGCACTACATCTTTCTGTGCGACCCGCGCACCCAGCGCGCCGTGGGCGAGCCGCGCATCGACCACGTGCAGCAGATCCGCAACCTGGACAAGTCGGGCTACGCCAAGGTGAAGGAGTTCGACCTGCCGCACAAGCGCGCGCAGCTCGTGATGATGCTGCGCGAACGCTACTTCATCGACGGCCTCTGGCTGCCGCGCGGCGACGCATCGGCGGCCGCACCCGCCAAGCCCGTCTGACCCGCCCAACCGCTCAACCGCTTCGCAGCAAAAGGAATCCGCCATGGTCATCCACGACGTCATCGGCATCGGCTTCGGCCCCTCGAACATCGCGCTGGCGATCGCGCTCGACGAGAAGCGGCGCGACGGGCACCGGCTCGACGCAATGTTCATCGAGAAGCAGCCGGCCTTCGCCTGGCACAAGGACATGATGCTGGAGCATGCGCACATGCAGATCTCCTTCCTGAAGGACCTGGCCACGCTGCGCAACCCGACCAGCCGCTTCACCTTCATCAACTACCTGCACGAGAAAAAGCGCCTGCAGGACTTCATCAACCTGAAGACCTTCTTTCCGAGCCGCCACGAGTTCAACGACTACCTGGCCTGGGCCGCCGCGCAGTTCGAGGATGCCTGCGTCTACGGCGAGGAAGTGTTCGAGGTGCTGCCCGAGCGCGAGGCCCATGGCGACGACGTGACGCTGCTGCGCGTGCGTTCGCGCGACCGCACGGGCCACCAGAGCGAGCGCCTCGCGCGCAACCTCGTGGTGAGCGTCGGCGGCATGCCGAACATTCCGGACTGCTTCCGGGCGCTGCGCGGCGACCCGCGCGTGTTCCATTCGAGCACCTACCTGCAGGGCCTTGCCGCGCAGGACGGCGCGCAAAGAATTGCCATCGTCGGCGCCGGCCAGAGCGCCGCGGAGATCTTCATGGACCTGCRGGGCCGCCCCCATGCGCCGCAGGTCGATCTCGTCATGCGGGCCCGCTCCATCCGCCCCTCGGACGACAGCCCCTTCGTGAACGAGGTGTTCAACACCGAGTTCACCGACTACATGTACAGCCGGCCCGACGACGAGCGCGCCGCCCTGCTCGAGGAGTTCGGCCACACCAACTATGCGGTGGCCGACCTGGAGCTGATCCAGCAGATCTTCGAGATGTTCTACCAGCAGAAGGTGCGCGGCGAGAACCGCATGCGCTTCCTGCGCCGGCACGACATCCACGCCGCCCGCGCCACCGCCGACGGCATCCACCTGACCATGTGCGACCAGAACACCGGTCGCGAAAGCACCTCGCGCTACGACGCCGTGGTGCTGGCCACCGGCTACGCACGCGAGCAGCACAAGGAACTGCTGACGCCCCTCGCACCGTACCTGGACGGTTTCTCGGTGGACCGCCACTACCGCGTGCGCAGCACCGGGGACTTCCGTCCCGCCATCTTCCTGCAAGGCGCCTGCGAGTCCTCGCACGGGCTGAGCGACACGCTGCTGTCGGTGACCTCGGTGCGCACGGGGGAGATCGGCAGCGCGCTGCTGAAGGCCAGCGCCGCCGGTGCCGGCCGGAGCGAGCGCCAGGCCGTCCGCATCCAGGCAGCCGCCGAAGCCCGGTGACGCGGGCGGACGGCACGCGCTGAAGCATGGGGTACAGGGTGTCTCTCTTTTTGTAGTTCAAACGTCTCATGTACGGAAGCGCCAGAACTGCGGAAACGGCAGGCCTTGCGCTGAAACCCGAACACGTCGTTTTTCACTGCTCCTGGAGTACCTCAACCTATGCGTCCCCTGCCCCGACCCCGCCTGCTGAGCGCCGCGCTTGCCTCGGCCTTCGGAACCGCCTGCACCCTGTGGGCGGCCCCCGCCTTCTCGCAGGACAGCAGCAACCTGCCGGCGGTGACCGTCACGGCCGATACGGAAGCGTCGGCCAAGGGCCATGTGAACGGCTACATGGCCAAGCGCAGCGCCACCGGCACCAAGACCGACACCCCGATCCTGGAAACCCCGCAGTCGATCTCGGTGGTCACGGCCGACCGCGTGGCCGCCATCGGCGCCACCACCGTGAAGGACGCGCTGGGCTACACCCCCGGCGTGAGCACCACCGTCTTCGGCGCCGACTCGCGCTACGACTGGATCTCGATCCGCGGCTTCGACGGCTACGCGCCGGGCTTCTACCTGGACGGCATGCCCCTGCGCAACAACGGCAACTGGGGCGTCTGGCAGATCGAGCCCTACGGCATGGAGCGCATCGAAGTGCTGCGCGGACCGGCCTCGGTGCTCTACGGCCAGGCCAGCCCCGGCGGCGTGGTCAACGTCGTGAGCAAGCGCCCCACCACCGAGCCGCTGCGCGAAGTGCAGCTGCAACTGGGCAGCAACAACCGCACCCAGGTCGCCGCCGACTTCTCCGGCCCCATCGATGCCGAAGGCAAGCTCAGCTACCGCCTGACGGCCGTGGGCCGCGACAGCAAGCTGCCGGCCGCCAGCATGGACGACGACCGCTTCTACATCGCGCCCTCGCTCACCTGGCGCCCCTCGGCAGACACCACGCTCACGCTGCTGTCGCACTTCAACCGCGTGCGCGGCGGGGTGTACACGCGCGGGCGCCCGACGGTCGGCTCGCTGGTTCCCACGCGTTTCGGCAACTACATTCCCGACTCGCTCTTCGTGGGCGATCGCAACTTCAACCACTTCGACGTGGACCAGTGGATGGTCGGCTACGAGTTCGAGCACCGCTTCAACGACACCTTCACCGCGCGCCAGAACCTGCGCTACGGCCGGCTCGACGTCGACTACGGCGCCGTGCAGGGCCGCGCGATCGTGCCGATCAACAGCAACGTCTCCGATCCGCGCAACTACCAGATGCTGCGCCGGAGCATCTCGGGCAGCCGCGAGAGCGTCTCGACCTTCACGCTGGACAACCAGCTCGAAGGCAACTTCATCTCGGGCGACTGGAAGCACAAGGTGCTGATCGGCCTGGACCACCAGCGCACCGGCATCGAGCAGGCCAGCTACAGCGGCGGCAGCGCACCGAGCATCAACATCTACGCGCCCGTGTACGGCGGTCCGTTCTTCGTGCCCGCGCCCTATGTCGATGCCAACACCCGCCTGACGCAGACCGGCCTGTACATCCAGGACCAGATCAAGTGGGGCGAGCGCTGGAGCCTCACGCTGGGCGGCCGCTACGACCGCGCCTCCACGATCATCCACAGCAACCTGGACGGCACGCGCAGCGACATCCCCGAGCACAAGTTCACCAAGCGCGGCGGCCTGGTCTACACCTTCCCGAGCGGCTGGGCGCCCTACCTGAGCTACTCCGAATCGTTCTCGCCCTCGGCGCGCCTGAACCCGGACACCCAGAGCCCGTTCAAGCCCGAGACCGGTCGCCAGTACGAAGCCGGCGTGCGCTACCAGCCCGCGGGCACCACCGACAGCTACAGCGCCGCCATCTTCGACCTGCGCCGCCAGAACTACATCACCGCCGACGCCAACTTCCGCCCGCGCCAGACCGGCGAGGTGCTGGTACGCGGCCTGGAGCTCGAAGCGGCCTTCCAGCCCGTCAAGCGCATGAACGTGACTGTGTCCTACGCCTACACGCCCAAGGTCGAGATCACGGCCAGCAGCACGCCGAGCGAAATCGGCACGCCGCTGCTCGCGGTGTCCAAGCACCGCGCCGCGCTCTGGGCGGACTACCGCTTCGACAACGGCTTCAAGGTCGGCCTGGGCGCGCGCTTCACCGGCTCGAACCGCGGCGACCTGAACAAGGCGCCGATCCAGGTGCCTTCGTACACCGTGTTCGACGCAATGATCGGCTACGACATCGACCGCTGGAACCTCGCGCTGAACGTGCGCAACCTGACCGACAAGACCTACTTCGCGAACTGCGACCAGTACGGCAACTGCTACTACGGGGACCAGCGCAAGGTCACGGCCACGGCCACCTACCGCTGGTAAGCCGCGCGGCAGGCCTCCAAAGGCACAAGGGGACGCAGTTGGCGCTGCGCCCCCTTTTTTTTTGCGTGGCTTCTTCCGGCTCAGGCCGATTGCACGGCGCCATGCACCGCGTCGGCCTCGCGCAGCAGCTCCTTCAGCGAGGCGCACAGCGCGGAGTGGCGAACGATGTCCAGGTGATCGGCCTGCGGCAGCACTTCGGCGGACACCACCGGCGCGTGGTCGGCCCAGTTGCGCAGCGTCTCCTCGCGGCGCAGCGAACTGTCCGCGAGAAACACGTGCAGCGGCAGCGGCGACCGCGCATAGGTGTACCTCACTGCCTGCACACGCTTGTCGATCGTCGTCCACAACAGGTACTCGGCCGCCTCGTCGCCGGTACCGTCGAGCGGCAGCGGCTGCGCCGGATTCAGCACCTGCTCGGCCACCCAGGCAAGCTCCTCGTCGTCCATGCGGGCGAAGAGCGCCTTCCAGTGCCCGGCCATTTCCGAGCGGCCCAGCCACTGCGAGAGCACCTCGTCAGCCTTGGCGCACTGGGCGGCGTCGAGCGGCGCCGAGGCGCGCAGCGGCGCGGTCTCGAACACGTCCAGCATGCCGGTGAACACGATCTCGACGCGCCCCTGCAGTTGCCGCGCAAGCTCGAAGGCCAGGTCGCCGCCCGACGACCAGCCCAGCAGCGCGCAGCGCCCCCCGGTGGCCGTGGCGAGGATGAAGCTCGCGTACTCGGCGGCCAGCGCCTGCAGGTCGAAACCGCGCCAGCGCTTGCGCGTGTAGACGTGGCTCACGAAGCCGTACACCACGCGCTCGCCCTGCAGCGCCTCTGCGAGCGGCAGGAACTCGCGCGTGTTCACGATGAGGCCCGGCAGGCAGAACAGCGGCACGCCGGCGCCGCTTGCGCTCAGGCAGACGGCATCGTGCGAACCCTCGAACTTCTGCCGCAGCCGCTCGGCGAGGCTGCCGAGGCTGCGGGCCTGCATCACATCCGGCAGGCTCAGCTGGCCGCCGCCGGGTAGCTGCTTGCGGATGCGCGCCACCAGCTTCAGGCTCAGGATGGAGTCGCCGCCCAGCGCAAAGAAGTTGTCGCCACGCGCAATGCGGTCCACGCCGAGCACCTGGCTCCAGATGCGGGCCAGCGCCTCTTCGGTCCGGCCCTGCGGGGCGTCGAAACCGCGCGCGGGCTCGGGCTGCGCCGGGCACGGCAGCGCCTTGCGATCGATCTTGCCGTTGGCCGTGAGCGGCAGCGCGTCGAGCAGCACGATGCGCTCGGGCACCATCCACGCCGGCAGGCTGTCCGCCAACGCACGCCGGAGCTCTTCCACATCGAGCGAAGTGCCCGGCCTGGCAACCACGTAGGCGCGCAGCACCACGCTCTCTTGTGCGCCCTGCTCCGCGACGACCACGGCATCGGCCACGCCATCGAGCTGGCGTACGCGGCCCGTCACTTCACCCGGCTCGACGCGGTAGCCGCGGATCTTCACCTGGTCGTCGGTGCGGCCCAGAAACTCCAGCGTGCCATCGCTGCGCTGGCGCACGCGGTCGCCCGCACGGTAGATGCGCTGCCCGTCCCCGAAGGGCGAAGCAACGAAGCGGTCGGCGCAAAGACCTGCGCGCGAAAGATAGCCGCGCGCGACGCCGGCACCGCCGATGTAGAGCTCGCCCGCCATGCCGCGCTGCACGGGCTGCAATGCGTCGTCGAGCACCCAGGCGTCCATGTTCGCGATGGGTTTGCCAAGAGGCAGATTGCCGGTTCCGTCAGCCTGCGCCGGCGCGGTATGCATCAGCATGCCCACCGAGGTTTCGGTCGGCCCGTAGTGATTGAAGATGCGCAGGCCTGGCCTCAGCGCGCGAATGGCCTGCAGCGTCGCCGCATCCGTCGCCTCCCCGCCCAGCACGAGCGTGTGCGACGGCAGCACCGCGGCCGCGCGCTGCGCATTCAGCAGGCCCTTCAGGTGGCTGGGCACGATCTTCAGCACGCCGGCGCGCGTCTTCGCCATGCTGTCGGCAAACGCATCGGGATCGAAGGCCGCCTCGCTCGGGACGAGGTGCAGCGCACCACCCGAGCACAGCGCACCGAACAAGGAGGTGTGGCCCAGGTCCGCCGCGACGGTGGACACCATCGCGAAACTCTCGTCCTCGGGCAGCGCCAGCCGCGCGAGCACGCCCTGCACATAGTTGGCCAGCGCGCCGTGGTGCACGACCACGCCCTTGGGCCGGCCGGTCGATCCGGAGGTGTAGATCAGGTAGGCCGCCTGCGCAGGATGCAGCGCATGCGCGCGATGCGGCAAGAAGCCGCCCGGTACGTCGAAGCCCACCTGCATGCATGGCAGCGCGGCCTGYCGCGGCTTGCCGCCGGACACCAACACCAGCGCGGCGCCGCAATCGGCCAGCAGCTCGTCGATGCGCTGCTGCGGCAGCGCCGGGTCGATGGGCACGTAGGCGCCGCCGGCCTTCAGCACCGACAGCACCGCCAGCACGAACTCGGGCGTGCGCTCCATGCAGACGGCCACGCGCTGCTCGGCACCGATGCCGCGGCCTTCGAGCTCGGCGGCCCAGTGGCCGGCAGCGCGCGCCAGCTCGTCGAAGCTGTGCGCGCGATCGCCGAAAGTGAGCGCCGTCGCGCCGCCGCGCCTTGCGGCCGCCTGGTCGAACAGGGCCAGCACGTTGTCGGCGGGCCAGGACGCGCGTTCGCCGCGCAGGCTCGAATCGTCGGCCAGTTGCGTTGCGGCCAACGCGCGCGCCGGATCGGCCGCGACCTGCGCGGCCAGGCCGCGCAGCGCCTCGGCCAGCCGCTCGATGGTCGCGTGGTCGAAGATGTCCGCGGCATACGCGAGAACGAAGGACAGCGCGCTGCCGGTGTCGATCAGGTCGAAGCTCAGGTCGAAATGCACTTCGTCCACGCCGATGCCGTGCGCGGCAGCGGCCGGATCCGCGGGCACAGCCCCCGCCGCCTGCTGCGTCGACTTGATCTGGAACAGCGGATGCAAGCCCGGCGTGCGCTCCAGCGCCAGCGCCTCGACGAGCATGTCCAGCGGCAGGTCCTGGTGGCTCTTGGCTTCGAGCACGCGCTCGCGCACCTGCGACAGCAGCGCGACGAAGCCGGCTGCGGGGTCCACCTTCATGCGCAGCACCAGCACGTTGGTGAAGTGGCCCACCAGGGCGGCAAGCTCGGGGCGGTCGCGCGTGGTCGACGGCGAGCCGATGCACACGTCGCGCTCGCCGCAGTAGCGGTAGATCAGCAGGCCGAGCAGCGCGATCGCCACCATGTACGGCGATGCGGCGTGCTGGCGCGCCAGCTCCTTCAGGCGCTGCGACACGTCGGGCAGCAACGCGAAGCTGATCTGCCCGCCGCGCGCATCGCGCGCCTTCTGGCGCGGACGGTCCAGCGGCAGCGGCGTGCTTTGCGGCGCATCCCGCAGCTGCTCGCGCCAGTAGGCGGTTTGCCTTTCGAGTTCGCCGGCTTCGAGCCACTGGCGTTGCCACACGGCGTAGTCGGCGTATTGCAGGGCCGGTGCCGCAGGCTGTGTGCTCCCGGTGGGCGCCGCGAGCAGCGCCTGCAGTTCGGCGACGAGCAGCGCCACCGATTGGCCGTCGGCCGCGATGTGATGCACCGCGAGAAAGAGTTCGGGCGCGCCATCGGCAAAGAGGTTCAGTTCGCCGCGAAAGACAGGGCCGTGCTCCAGGTCGAACGGCCGCGCGCCAAACTCGGCGGCGGCAGCCGCCAGCTCGCGCTCGCTGTCCGCGCGCGAGCCGGACCATTCGCGCGCCGCCCAGCCGAAGCGATGCGCGGGGTCGATGTGCTRCAGCAGCTGCCCTTCGGTGCCGGTCGGGTAGGTGGTGCAGAGCACCTCATGCCGCGCCACCAGCTGGGCCAGGCAGGCCTGCACCTGCTGCGGCGTGCACGACATGGGCAACGCCAGCCGCCCCGACAGGTTGTACGCCGGCGACTGCGGCGCGCGCTGCCACACCAGCCACAGGGCGCGCTGCGCATAGGCCATCGGCACCGGCGCCGCGGGGTCGCGCGGCACGATGGGCAGCGTGTCGAAACCCACGCCGCTCGCGCGCAGCTTCTCGAGAAACACGCGCTGCTTGGCCGCGGGCAAGGCAGCGAAACGGCGCGAGAGCGCGGTCATTTCCAGGCTCATAGGTCTTCCATCTCCAGTTCGCCCAGGAGGGCATCGATGCGCTCGACGCCGTGGTCCCGGGAGACCGCGGCGCCGGCCGGCGGTTCAGTGGCCACCGCGGCCACGGCGGCGGCGAATGTCATCAGCGAGGGTTGCTCGAACACCGTGCGCAGCGGCAGCTCGATGCCGAAGCGCCGCCTGGCACCCGACACCAGTTGCACCGCCAGCAGCGAATGGCCGCCGAGCTCGAAGAAGTTGTCGTGGCGCCCGACGCGCTCCACGCCCAGCACCTCGGACCAGATCGCCGCGAGCGCGGCCTCGACCTCGCCCTGCGGCTCGGCATAGGCCGTGTCGCTCGCGAGTTCCGGATCGGGCAGTGCCTTGCGGTCGACCTTGCCGTTCGCGTTGAGCGGCACCGCGTCGAGCCGCACGATGGCCGAGGGCACCATGTAGTCGGGCAGGTGCTGCGAGAGCCGCTCGCGCAGCACCGCGACATCCAGCTCATGGCCGGCCCGCGGCGACACATACGCGACGAGCCGCGCGCCCGCCGGGCCATCCTTGGCCAGGACCACCGCTTCGCGCACCTCGGGCTGCGCCTGCAGCTGGGCTTCGATCTCGCCGAGTTCGATGCGAAAGCCCCGGATCTTCACCTGGTGGTCGATGCGCCCCAGGTAGTCGAGCTGCCCGTCGGCGCGCCAGCGCACCAGGTCGCCGGTGCGGTACAGCCGGCCGCCCGGCTCGCCGAAGGGCGCGGCGATGAAGCGCTCCGAACTCAGGCCGGCGCGATTGAGATAGCCGCGCGCCAGGCCGGCGCCGGACACGTGCAACTCGCCCGCCACGCCCACGGGCAGCGGGTTGAGGTCGCTGTCCAGCACCCACAGGCTGAGGTCCGGGATGCACACGCCCACGGGACTGCGCTTCTCGTCGAGATCGGCCCGCACGATGGGCCGGTAGGTGACGTGCACCGTCGTCTCGGTGATGCCGTACATGTTGACCAGCTGCGGCTGCGCATCGCCGAAGCGATCGATCCAGGGCCGCAAGCTCTCGGGCTCCAGCGCCTCGCCGCCGAAGATCACGCAGCGCAGCGCGAGGCGTTCGCCGTCGTCCAGCGCCGGGCTGTGGATCAGCTGGCGGAAGGCCGATGGCGTCTGGTTCAGCACGGTCACGCGCTGTGTGCGCAGCAACGCCACGAAGTCGTCGGGCGAGCGGCTCACCCAGTACGGCACGATCACCAGCTTGCCGCCGGTGCACAGCGCGCCGAAGATTTCCCACACCGAGAAGTCGAAGGCGTAGGAATGAAAATTCGTCCACACGTCCTGCGGGCCGAAGTGGAACCAGCCGTCGGTGGCGCCCAGCAGGCGGGCGACGTTGCGGTGCGTGAGCTGCGTGCCCTTGGGGCGGCCGGTCGAGCCCGAGGTGTAGATCACGTACACGAGATGATCGGCATGCACCGCCACATCGGGTGCGCGCGCCGGCTCGCCGCGCAGGTCGAGCGTGTCGAGCGCCAGCACCTGCAGGGCATCGCCCACCGGGAGCTTCGCCTTCACATGGCTTTGCGTGAGCAGCAGGCGGATCGCGCTGTCCTCGATCATGTAGGCCAGCCGGTCGGCGGGGTACTCGGGGTCCAGCGGCACATAGGCGCCGCCGGCCTTCAGGATGGCGAGCAGGCCCACCACCATGTCGATGGAGCGCTCGACCGCGATGCCGACTTTCACCTCGGGCTTCACGCCGAGCGCGATCAGCCGGTGCGCCAGGCGGTTGGCGCGGACATCGAGCTCGCCGTAGCCGAGCGTCTCGTCGCCGAGCACGAGCGCGATGGCTTGGGGGTTCGCCTTGGCCTGGCGCTCAATCCAGCGGTGCACGGGCTCGGCATCGCCCCTTGTATTGCGCATGGCCTCGCCCGGTGGCGGCAGCGTGTCCGCGAGCCCCACATCCCCCAGCCGCGCATCGGGTGCGTGGGCCAGCAGGCCGAGCAGCCTGTCCATGTGCGCGGCCAGCCCGTCCACCGCCGCTTCGTCGAACTGGCTGCGCGCGTGGCTGTAGCTCAGCACCAGCGTGTCGCCCTGGTGTACGGAAAGGGTCAGCGTTGATGAACAGGCCCAGCATCTGCTGCGCGCCGGGAAGATCCACCGGCCGGCCCGCCACGGTGGCACCGAAGCTCACGCTGCGCTGCCCGGTATGGCGTGCCAGCAGCAGCGCCCATGCGGCCTGCACCAGCGTGTTGAGGGTCACGCGTTCGCGCCGAGCCGCTTCGAGCAGCGCGCGCGTGCGCAGCGCGTCGATCTCGTGGCGGTGCATGCCGTGCCCGCCCTGTTCGACCGCGGGCTTGGGCAAGGTGTTGGCCAGCCAGGTGGGGCCTTCGAGGCGGGCGAGTTCCTGGCGCCAGTGGCGCTCGTCGGCAGCGCCGTCGCGCCCTTGCAGCCACGCGATGTAGTCGGCATAGCGCCCGCCGGGCGCCGCGGATGCTTCGCCTGCGTAGTGCCGCAGCACCTCGCCCATCAGCTGCGACGTGCTCCAGCCGTCGAGCAGCAGGTGGTGCATGGTCCAGACGAAGTGGTACCGGTCATCGCGAACGCGCACCAGCACCAGCCGCATCAGCGGCGGCCGCGCGAGGTCGAAACCCTGCGCAAGCTGCTCGCCGGCCAGCGCGTCCAGGGCCTCGGGCGCGTCGGCACGGTCCCGCCAGTCGAGTTCGGCCAGCGGCACCTCGACCTGCCTTGCCACCCATTGCCACGCAGCTTCGCCCTGGACGAATCCGGTGCGCAGCACCTCGTGCCGCTCGAGCACCGCGCGCCAAGCCGCCTTGAAGCGCTCGGCATCGAGCCCGTCGATGTCCACGCGCAACTGGTTCAGGTAGGCGCTGCCGCCGGGTGCAAGCAGGCTGTGGAACAGCATGCCGGCCTGCATCGGCGAGAGCGGGTACAGGTCCGCGAGGTTCGCCACCGGCAATGCCAGCGCGTCGAGCTGCGGCTGGTCGATGGCGGCCAGCGGAAAGTCCGCCGGCGTCACCCCTTCGGCGCCGCCGGTGCAATGCCGCACCAGCGCTTCGAGTTCGTCGCGGAAGCGCTGCATCCAGCCCTCGACCGCGGCACGGTCGTGGCGTGCGCGGCTGTAGCTCGCGCGCAGCGAAAGCTCGCCGTCGTAGACCTGGCCATTGATCGAGAACTCGTGCGTGAGCGGCGCGCCGCCATCCACCGGCGAGCCGCTGGGCTCCTGCGCGAGGCTCCATTGCGCCTGCGCATCGGCACCGCCATTGTCGAATTGGCCGAGGTAGTTGAAGACCACCTGCGCCCTGGGCAGCGCGCGCATCGCCTGCTGCTGTGCGGCATCGCCCAGGTGCTTGAAGACGCCGTGCCCCACGCCTTTGCGTGGAACGCGGCGCAGGTCTTCTTTCACGCGCTTGAGCGCTTCGCCTTGCGCGCCGAGCGGATCGAGCGCCACCGGAAACAGCGCGGTGAACCAGCCAACGGTGCGCGACAGGTCGATGTGCGCGAACAGGTCTTCGCGGCCATGGCCTTCCAGGTCGACCAGCAGCCTGTCGTGCCCGCTCCATGCGCACAGCGCGCGGCCCAGCGCCGTCAGCAACAGGTCGTTGGCCTGTGTGCGGTAGGCCGCGGGCGCATCTTTCAGGAACGCTTGGGTGGTGGCCTTGTCGAGCCGCAACTCGACGCTCTCCTGGTCGGCCGCGGTGTTCGATCCGTGCGGACACGCGCATGGCAGCGCGGCCGGCACATCGGCCAGCGACTGCCAGTGGGCGAGCTCGTCGCCATGGGCCCGGGCATAGCCCTGCAATGCGACAGCCCAGTCCTTGCAGCTGCTGCTCGTGGCAGGCAGCGCGACGGGCTGGCCCGCGAGGCTCTGCCGGTACGCGGCCTGCAGGTCTTCGAGCAGGATGCGCCACGACACGCCATCGACCACCAAGTGGTGAACGACCAGCAGCAGCCGCGAGTCGCCGTCCGGCAACTCGATGGCGAGCGCGCGGATCAGCGGGCCGTGCGCAAGGTCCAGGCTGCGCTGCGCCTCTTCGCACAGCGGCGCCTCCTGCGCGGCATCGGCCGCGCGCCGTGCCCACACCAGCTCCGCGAACTGGTCTTCGGGCACGCTCTCGAAGGCCTCATAGGTTTGGTGCCACAGCCCGCCGGCGTCCTGCCGGTAGCGCAGGCGCAGGCTGTCGTGCTGCTGCACTACCGCGCGCAGCGCCTGCCTGAAGGCCGGCAGTTGCAGCGGCTCGCGGTTCTTCAGCAGCACCGCCTGGTTCCAGTGCGCGCGCACCGGCATGTTCATCTCGAAGAATTCATGCTGGAACGGCAGCAGCGGCGCCTCGCCCTGCACGTCGCCCACCGCGGCAAGCAACGCATCGGCCGGCATTGCAACAGCCGCGAGCTGCGCCACCGTCTGCCGCTCGAAGATCTGCCTGGGCGCGACTTTCCAGCCGACCAGGCGAAGGCGCGCCACGATCTGCAGGCTCAGGATCGAATCGCCGCCAAGCTCGAAGAAGTTGTCGTCGCGGCCCACGCGCGAGAGACCCAGCACATCGGTCCATGCCGCCGCAATGGCCTCTTCGGCCGGGCCCTGCGGCGGCTCGAAAGCCTTGCCGTGTTCGGCGGCCGGCTCCGGCAGCGCCTTGCGGTCGACCTTGCCGCTCGGGGCGAGCGGCAGTGCATCGACCACCACCAGCGTGCCCGGCACCATGTAGTCGGGCAGCGCGCGGGCGAGCCGCTCCTTCAGCACGGCGGCATCGGCGAGCCGGCCGGCTTGCGGCGACACATAGCCCACCAGCCGCGCACCGCTCGGCCCTGGCCTTGCGACCACCACCGCTTCGCGCACTTCGGGCTGGGCCAGCAGCTGCGCCTCGATCTCGCCGAGCTCGATGCGAAAGCCCCGGATCTTCACCTGGTGGTCGATGCGCCCCAGGTATTCGAGCTGCCCGTCGTCGCGCCATCGCACCCAGTCGCCGGTGCGGTAGAGACGCCCGCCTCCGGCATCGAAGGGGTCCGCCACGAAGCGCTCGGCCGTGAGCGGCGCGCGATGCAGGTAGCCGCGCGCCAGGCCCTCGCCGCCGAGGTACAGCTCGCCGGCTACGCTGCGCGGCACCGGGTTCAGGTCCGCATCGAGCACGTAGGCGCTGCGGTTGCCCACGGGCCGGCCGATGGGCGCATAGCCCTCGGAGAACGCCGCGGTGTTTGCAACCTTCCARAGCATCGGCGTGACSACSGYYTCGGTCGGGCCGTAGCCGTTGATCAGCAGCGCGGGCTTCAGGTGCCGGCACACGGCGTCGAAGCCTTCGCGCGACATCGCCTCGCCGCCGAAGGAGTACAGGTGCACCGGCGGGCAGCGGCCGGTGTCGCGCGCCCAGTTGGCCAGCTGCCGCAGGTAGGCCGGCGGGAAGCCGGCGTTGGTCACGCCGTGGCGCTGCATGGCGTCGAGCGTCTGCTCGGCGGTCCAGAGCGAGGCATCGCGCAACAGCAGCGAGGCGCCGCAGCACAGCGCGGTGAAAAGCCGCTCGTGCGCCCCGTCGAACGAGAACGACAGGAAGTGCAGCTCGCGCGACCGAGGTCCCATCTCGTAGAGCACCGCGGTCTCGACGCAGTGCGCGGCGAACTGGCCGTGCGACACCATCACGCCCTTCGGCATGCCGGTCGAGCCCGAGGTGTAGATGACGTAGGCGAGGTTGTCCGCATGCACGGGCACATGAGGCGCGTCGTCGGGCTCGCCGGCCAAGTCGGCGGTGTCCAGCTGCAGCACGCGCAGGCCGTCCCGCAGCGGCAGGCCGGCCATCACATGGCTCTGCGTGAGGAGCAGCGCAATGCCGCTGTCCTCCACCATGTAGGCCAGGCGGTCCGCGGGGTACTCCGGGTCGAGCGGCGCATAGGCGCCGCCGGCCTTCAGGACGCCGAGCAGGCCGACCACGATATCGAACGAGCGCTCCACCGCGATGCCGACGCGCGTCTCGGGCTTCACGCCCATCGCGATCAATCGATGAGCCAGGCGATTGGCGGCCCGGTCGAGTTCGCCGTAGCTCATCACCTCGTCGCCGAAGAGCAGCGCGGGCGCATCCGGGTTGGCCTTCGCGTGCCGGGCCATCAGGCGATGCACGGGCTCGGTGCTGCGACCACCGGAGTCGTTCACGCCCCATGCCGCGAGCCGCTCCTTCTCGCCCGCGGTGAGCAGGTCGATGTCTCCCACCGCCTGTTCGGGCCGTTCGGCAAGTGCGCGCAGTACGCCCAGGTAGTGCGCGGCCATGCGGGCAATGCTCTCGGCGTCGAACAGTTCCTGCGCCACATGGAAACTCGCTTGAACGCAGCCTTGCGCGTCTTCGATGGTGCTCAGGGTCAGCTCGAACTGGGCCGTCTGCGTGCCGATCTCGTAGTCCTGCAGCGTGAGGCCGGGCAGCTTGGCGAGCGCGGCCTGGTCGCGGCGCTGGTGGTTGAACATCACCTGGAACAGCGGCGCGGTGCCCAGGCTGCGTTCGGGCTGCAGGGCCTCGACCAGCTGTTCGAACGGCAGGTCCTGGTGGGCCTGCGCGCCGAGTGCCGCCTCGCGCGTGTTCTGCAGCGCCTGCCGCAGGCTGGTGCGGCTGCCCAGCACGTTGCGCAGCACCTGCGTGTTGACGAAGAAGCCGATGACGCGCTCCGACTCCACCCGGTGGCGGTTGGCCACGGGCACGCCGACGCGGATGTCCTGCTGCGCGGTGTAGCGGTGCAGCAGCACCTGCAGCGCGGTGAGCAGCACCATGAAGAGCGTGCAGCCCTCGGCCTGCGCGCGCCGGTGCAGCGCATCGACAACGGGCTGCGGCAGCGCCATCTCGTGGCGGGCGACGCGGTACTTGCCGTCGCTGCGCCGCGCGTGGTCGGTGGGCAGTTGCAGCACCGGGTGCTCGGCGCCCAGCTGGGCCTTCCAGTAGTCGAGCTGGCGCTCCTTCTCGCCGGCTTCGAGCCAGTGGCGCTGCCACAGCGCGTAGTCGGCGTACTGGATCGGCAGGGGCGCGAGCCGCGGCGTCTGCCCGGCGGCGCGCGCGCGGTATTGCGCGGCGAATTCGTCGACCAGGACCTGCATCGACCAGCCGTCCGACACGATGTGATGCATCACGACGACCAGCAGGTGTTCGCCTTCGGCCAGGCGGATGAGCGCCACGCGCAGCAGCGGCCCCGCCGTGAGATCGAACGGCGTTTCGGCGAGGCGCACGGCCGCCTCCCGCGCGCGGGCCTCGCGCACTTCGGCATCGATGCCCGAGAGATCGGTGAACGGAATCTCCAGCGC